>CAMFQI010000027.1 GCA_945980015.1 uncultured Eubacterium sp.
TCCTCTACGTCTCGTGGGCTCGGAGATGTGTATAAGAGACAGCTATAGCTCAAAGCCGGTATTTGCAGGAAATGTTTGTGCCGACAATGTTTATGACTATACAAAGCTTGAAACCTTCGCACTTGAAAATGCATACCTAACTGCTGAAGGTGCACTTGCACTTGCAGTCAAAGAAAGCAATCGTTCACTTGTTAATTCAAAAATTCTTGTTTTAGGCTACGGAAGAATTGCAAAGGCTCTATGCTCATTTCTTTTGCCTTTTTCAAAAAGAATAACAGTATGTGCAAGAAATGAAGCGCAGCTTCTTTCGGCAAATCTTCAGGGCTTTAATACAATTTCTTTTGATGAATTGAAAATAAAAAATGAATATGATTTCATTTTTAATACGGTTGCTCATCCTGTATTGAATGAACACGAGCTTCGAGCCTTAAAGGAAGATTGTCTTTTGATTGACCTTGCATCATTTCCCGGAGGCGTAGATAAAATGTTTGCACGTGCGCTTGGAGTAAGACTGATTGAAGCGAGGGGATTACCTGCAGAATTTTCACCCGAAACTGCAGGTGAGGTCGTTTCAAAGGCTATTGTTAGTATGATTAAAGGAGGAGTGGTTGGAAAATGAAAATAGGTTATTGCCTGACAGGATCGTTTTGTACCTTTGATAAAAGTATAAACGCTATGAAAGGGCTTGTTGAGTCGGGATATGATATAACTCCAATTATGTCATATAACGCATATAATATTGATACCCGTTTCGGAAAAGCGAGTGAAATAAATAACAAAATAGTACAGATATGCCATAATGACATAATACACACTATTGAAGAGGCTGAGCCTATCGGACCTAAAAAAATGTTTGATTTGTTAATTGTTGCACCCTGTACCTCAAATACTCTTGCAAAGCTTGCAAACGGAGTAAACGATACACCTGTTACAATGGCGGTTAAATCTCATTTAAGAAACGAAAGAGCGGTTGTCATCGGCGTTTCAACAAACGACGCCCTTTCGTCAAGTGCAAAGAATATCGGACTTTTGATGAATATGAAAAATTACTATTTTGTTCCTATGAAAATGGACTCGCCCAAACGTAAGCCAAAAAGTATAGTTTGTGATTTTAATCTTATTGAAGATACGCTGAAAAACGCTTCGCTCGGTAAACAAATGAAGCTGCTGTTATAAAATTAAAATTAAATTTTATATATTTATTGACTTTTGTTAACAAAAATTATATATTTAATTTAATGCAGTCAAAACAATATGACTGTAAATCGTGAGGGGGTTAGTTTTGGCTTTTGCCGTCTTCTTACTAACGCCTGCAATAAAGAGGAAGTGCATAATTGAAGAAGATTATTGACTTGAAGGATGTTACTGTTAGCTACGGCGATAATACCGTGTTGGAAAATTTGAATTTGTATATAAACGAAAAAGAGTTTATAACGCTGTTGGGACCGTCGGGCTGCGGAAAGACGACTACTTTGCGAGCCATAGCAGGTTTCATAAAACCGGATAGCGGAGACATTATTTTTGAGGGTAAGCGTATTAATGATTTACCTGCCCATAAACGAAAGGTCAATACTATCTTTCAGCGTTATGCTCTTTTTTCTCATCTTAATGTATATGAAAACATTGCATTCGGACCGCAGCTTCAAAAAAAGAGTAAAAGCGAAGTAAGAAAAATTGTTGCCGATATGCTGAGCCTTGTAAATCTTAAAGGCTTTGAAAAGCGAACAATTAATTCTCTTTCGGGAGGTCAGCAGCAGAGAGTTGCTATTGCACGTGCGCTTGCAAATAATCCCCATGTTTTGCTTTTGGACGAGCCGCTTGGCGCACTCGATTTGAAGCTTCGTAAGGATATGCAAAGAGAACTAAAAAATATTCAGCAGGAGCTTGGAATTACCTTTGTTTATGTCACTCACGATCAAGAGGAAGCCCTCTCAATGAGTGACACCGTAGTTGTTATGGATAAGGGCAAAATTCAGCAAATAGGAACTCCCGAGGATATTTACAACGAGCCTGTAAATGCGTTTGTTGCCGACTTTATAGGCGAGTCTAATATAGTAGATGCTATTATGATTGACGACTTCACCGTAACATTCGGCGGAGTAAAATTTAAGTGTCTTGATAAAGGGTTTGACAAAAATGAATTTGTTGAAGCCGTAATTCGCCCTGAGGATATTCAGATTGTTCAGCCCGGTGCAAGCGCTTCACTAACCGGCAAGGTAACAAGCGTAACATTTAAGGGCGTTCATTTTGAAATTCTTGTTGATGTCGGCGGCTTTATTTGGATGATACAGACAACCCGTGACGACGTTAAGGTTGACGATGTTATCGGTATGTATATTGAGCCTGACGCAATTCATATTATGAAAAGAAGCGAGTATTCGGGTGAATTCGGCGACTATTCCTCATTTTCCGATGAAATGGACCATATTTCAGATGCGTCTTATAATTGGGAGGAGGAAGAAGATGACGAATAATCTTACTCGCAAGCTTCTTGATAAGCCGTATCTAATTTGGTCGGTGCTCTTTATTATCGTGCCGCTCGTTATGGTGGCATATTATACCTTTACAGATAAATCAGGAGCCTTTACCTTTAATAACATAGCTGAGATAAAAAATTATATTCCGACATTGTTGTTGTCTATTCTTTACGGAATTTGTGCAACACTTATTTGCCTTTTGATAGGATACCCGTTTGCATACGCCCTGAGTAAACATTCTGCTAATATTCAGCGTACTATGGTGCTTCTTATTATGCTTCCTATGTGGATGAATTTTCTCATTAGAACATACAGCCTTATGACAATTATGGGCGACAGCGGTGTAATAAATCACTTACTTGAATCCCTTCATCTTTTGAAAATGGTCGAAACAGATGAGGGTATGGTTGCACAACCGATTCATATACTCAATACAGGCTTTGCCGTAATTGTGGGTATGGTTTATAATTTTTTACCTTATATGATTTTACCTATTTATTCCGTTCTTTCAAAGCTCGATTATTCCTTGGTTGAAGCGGCTCATGATTTAGGCTCAAATAAGGCAACAACGTTCAGGCGTGTGATTTTGCCGCTTTCTCTTCCGGGATTGCTTTCGGGTGTTACAATGGTTTTTGTGCCGTGCGTTTCAACGTTTTATATTACCCAAAAGCTCGGCGGCGGTCAGATTGTTCTTATCGGCGACGTTATTGAAAGTCAGTTCCAGTCCGCAAACAATTATAATTTGGGTGCGGCGTTGAGCTTCGTTCTTATGATTTTGATTTTTATTTGCCTCGGTGTTATGAATTATTTTGACGACGGAACACAGGACGGAGGTGTTGTTATATGAACAATAAGATATCTCCCGTATCTCGCATATATATGGCGCTGATATTCCTGTTTTTGTATGCACCTATTGCCGTAATGATTGTTTTTTCCTTTAATTCGGGAAGCTCAACATACATTATGGAGGGCTTTTCGCTTCATTGGTGGGAGGAAATGTTTAAGGATGCCGCAGCTATGCAGGCACTCAAAAATACAGTCGTTCTTGCACTCGTAACTGCGGCTTGTTCAACTGTTTTAGGTATAACGGCAAGTGTTGGCTTGTTCCTTTCTAAAAACAAGCTGTACCGTCGCAGTATGATGAGCGTAACAAATATTCCGATGATGAATCCTGAAATTGTTACAGGTATTTCAATGATGCTTTTGTTCGTTTTTGCAGGAGCTATTGTTCGCAAATCGGAGGTTTTAGGCTTTTCGACATTGCTTATTGCCCATATAACGTTCTGCTTGCCTTATGTAATACTTAATGTTATGCCAAAGCTTCGACAATTTGATATGAACGTATATGAAGCGGCTGTTGACTTGGGATGTAAACCGTTTAAGGCGTTTATGAAGGTTGTCATGCCGGATATTATGAGCGGAATTATAACAGGCTGCGTTATGTCTTTTACTCTATCTCTTGATGATTTCATAATTTCGTATTTTACTAACGGTCCGTCGTTCCAAACCTTACCTATTTATATTTTCTCTCTGACTAAAAAGAGAGTTAAGCCTGATATGTTCGCTCTTTCTGCGCTGATGTTTCTTGCTATTCTTACGCTTCTTGTAATTATGAATGTTGCACAGGCGAGGGCAGAGAGGAGGGAAGCGAAGAAATGATAAAGCTTAAAAGATTTATCTGTGCATTTTTGTGCTTTTCGATTATTCTTTCTACTGCCGGAACTGTAGTGTTTGCTGATGATGGGAAAGAGGACGCATATTTTTCCGATGAACAGATTGAATACTATGCTTCTCTCGGCTTGCAGGGAACAACACTCAATGTTTATAATTGGGGTGAGTATATTTCCGACGGCTCGGAGGGTTCAATGGATGTAATATCCGAATTTGAACGTCTAACAGGTATAAAGGTAAATTATACTAATTTTGAGTCGAACGAAAATATGTACTCGAAATTGTCAGGCGGAGGAGTTTCGTATGATGTTATCGTTCCGTCGGATTATATGATAGAACGTCTCATTGATGAGGAAATGCTTCTTGAGCTTGATTATGATAATATACCGAATATGCAGTATATTCGAGAGGATTGTCTTAATCTTCCGTTCGATCCTGAACAGAAATATTCCGTTTGCTTTAATACAGGCTATACTATTCTGATTTACAATAAAAATCTCGTAAATGAGAAACCGGATAGCTGGAAGGTTTTGTGGGACGAGCAATATAAAGACAAGGTATTGATGTTCAACAACAGTCGTGACGCCTTTGCAATAGCTCAGCTTATTCTCGGTCAAAGCCTTAACACAACCTCGGAACAGGATTGGGTAGACGCCGCCGAGCTTTTGGCAAAGCAAAAGGACGCAGTCAATCCCGTTTATGTAATGGATGAGGTCTTTAATCTTATGGAGTCCGGCGAATATGCCTTTGCAACGTATTATGCAGGCGACTATGTTTTGATGAACGAGAATAACGAAGACCTTGGCTTTGTTTATCCAAAAGAGGGCGTTAACGCATTTTATGACGCATTTTGTATTCCTAAATGTGCCCAGAATAAAGCAGGCGCAGAAGCATTTATAAACTTTATGCAGGAACCCGAGGTTGCATTTGAAAATGAGGAATATATCTATTATGCCTCTGCTAATTCAACAGTAATGGAAAACGAGGATTCCTCGCTTTTCGCAAATGAAGCGGTTTATCCTGAGGTTGAACCAAAAAATGAGGTTTTCTTTAATCTGCCGCAGAATATTCTTGAGCTTCAAAACAGCCTTTGGTCAAAGGTGAAAAGCGGCAATCTTAGCGTAAACAATAAGCTAAACGAAAAGAAGATTTATATTGCTTCGGGTTGTGTAGCCGGTGTGAGCGTTGTTTTGCTTGCCGGTGCTTATATCAATAAGCAAAGAAAGAAAAAAGAACAGGATTTAAGTGATTTGTATGAGTAAAATAAAATGTGCTGTCTTTGATTTGGACGGTACTCTTGTGAATTCTATTGATGATTTGGCAGGTGCTTGCGAGACCTTGCTGAAAAAGTATAATTTTGAAAAAAGCTGGAGTATTGAGGATTATACACGGTTTGTCGGAAACGGCGCAAAGAATCTCGTAAAACGTGCTTTTGATAATACTCTTGATGAAGAAACTCTTAACGCACGATATGAAGAATTTAAGCCTCTTTATGACAGTGTGAAGCTAAACAATGCATACGCTTATGACGGTATTACACAACAGCTAAATATTCTCAAGCAAAAGGGAATAAAGCTTTGCGTTGTGACAAATAAGCCGAATGTTGCGGCAAGAGGAATGATTGAACATATTTTCGGAAAAGACCTTTTCGACTGTATTATCGGTTGTGTTGACGGCGTTCCCGTTAAGCCCGACCCGACAACTACGCTTCAGGCAATAAAAAGTGTCGGCTGTAAGCCGTCTGAAACTATTTTCTTCGGCGACAGCGAGGTTGATATGAGAACGGCAAAAAATGCCGATATAGAGGCAGTTGGCTGTTCTTGGGGTTTTCGTAGCTTTGAAACTCTTTTTGCCGAGCATCCAAGCATCATCATTGATGAACCAAGCTACATATCAAAATTGTTTTAGAATTAAAAATGGGTAGTTCATATGAACCACCCATTTATTTTTTTATTTTGTTTATTCTCTCAATAACGAGCTTAGCCGCAAAGCCCATTAAAAGACCGGTTACCAATCCGGAAATCAGTAATACCGGAATATAATAAGCAATTTGTATTGTTGACGTAAGGATAACTGCCATAATAAGCTGTCCGATATTATGGAATATGCCGCCGAGCATACTTACTCCGATAATAGAAAGGCTAGTTTTTTTAGTTGCCCACATTATCGTAAGGCTTAAAGCACATCCGCAAAGACTGTATGCGATTGTCATTGGATTTCCAAACAGTAATCCTGATAACAAAACTCGTATAATTGCAATAACGATTGCCTGCTTTATTGAGTTTGTATAAAGTGCAAACAGTATTACTATGTTTGCAAGACCGAGCTTGACCCCGGGTATCGGTATTAATGCGTTTACGGGAATGAAGCTCTCAAGATAGCTGAATATGAACGCAAGAGCTATCATTATTCCGTAAAACGCTATATCCTTAGCTTTTGATTTTTTCATAAATAATTATATTATGCAACAGCGTCAATTTCGTCATCGGTAGGGGAGTCGCCGATAATTGTGATGACCAATTTATGAGGAAGGCATATTATTGACTCGCCCTTACGATATATTGCTTTGTGATTTACGCAAATACCGTCGGGACAGTTTGCGCTCGTAACTGTTGCTTTTCCGTTTTCGATTTTCAATGTGTTTGTTTCGTCTCCAAAAGCGTATTCCTTTTGTATATCCTCGTCTAATTTCAACGTTTCAATAACGCTTCCGTTAGATTCAACCTGAACATATTTTCCGCTTTCGCCGCCGAATACATAAAGACAAACTAACAGTATGCCGACAATGATGCCAACGGCACCTATAACAATAAAATCTGATTTTTTCATATTATTCAGCTAAAAATTCCTGCAAATATTTGCTTGAATTGTTTACGCCGTTGATTACCGCTTCGGAGGAAATTGTACTTTTTGATAAAATATCAACCTTAGAGCCTTTTTCAATTGAGTTTGATGATGCAACAGGAAGTTTTCTGCCGCTGAACTGATTTTTGAATTCGTCGGTTTGAATTCTAACGCCAAGATATTCCGTTTCCTCCTGCTTGATGACGTCAATGCCGCAAACATATTTACCGTCCTTTGTTATTGTTGTTTCAAGCTCAATAGGAACCTCAGCGTTGTAGCCGATATTACTTGTTTTAATAACATAGGCAACAAAATTACCCTGTGTATCGAATGCTTTTTCTACGCCTGTAACGTTATATTCGTTGTCTTTAACGGCAAGCGGCGTTGTCATATTAATCGTAACTCCTGTGTCAATCGGAGTATTATTCTTTTTGTCAATAGCATTTGTAATTCCGATTGTTCCCAAAACAACACCGATGCTAACAATTACCATAATTACAAACGAAATAATCCATTTTTTTGAATTTGGATTGTAATGTGCCTGCTTTTTCATATTTTTTCTCCTAATCCTTACTTATGAATTTTTCAAAACCCGATGAATAGGTTTTGTTGTATTGCTTATCAACCCACAGTGCTTCAACTCCGTCGAGGCCTTCAACATATTCCTTACCCTCGTCAATGCTCATATTGAACAGGGTAGTGGACAAAGCGTCGCCTAAGCCTGAATCCTCGCACAAAACCGAAACACTCGCCATATATTCACTTGGCATAAGAGTATCGGGATTGATGATGTGACAGTATTTTTTGTCGCCAACATAAAAGTATCTTTGGTAATCTCCGCTTGTAACAACGCTTAAATCTGTTATGCTAACAGTTTCACTGTAATCCTCTGCGTTATCCATTGGACTTTCTATACCTATCTTCCAAAGGGTAGTGCCGTCGTTGTTTTTGTAGCCGTATGTTGTAACGTTACCGCCTATACTTATTGCGGCGCTTACCCACAGATTTTCTTTTGCAAATTCCGTTACACGTGCAACTGCATATCCCTTTGCTATTGCACCGACATCAAGTCGCATATTCTCGTCATTAAAGAAGACGGTTGAGTTTTCTTCATCGATGATTAAATCATCAATGTTTGTATGCTCGTTTGCTTTTTTCAGTTCATCGGCGTTTGGAAGCTTCGCCTGTTCGGGATATTCTTTCGCAAGCTCTCTTTCGTTATGCCATAGTTCTAGAACAGTACCGAAGCAAATGTTCGTTTTACCGCCGCTTTGCTCATAGACAGATTTGCCGAATTTGAGTAATTCTAAAATGTCATTATCAACCTTTACAGGCTCCTTTGAAGCAAGTCTGTTTACTGTACAGAGGTTAGTTATACCATCGTATTCGCCGTAAATATCATAAAGATGGTCGTACCTTTCAAGCTCGTTATAAAATCTTTCATAGCTTTTATCAAAGGATTCCTGACTTATATCATAAGCTATGATAGTCGAAGCGGTATCGAATAAATCCAAAAAGCTTGCGGTATATTTTTCCTGTCTCTTATACACATCTCCGAGCCCACGAGACGTAGAGGAAT
>CAMFQI010000028.1 GCA_945980015.1 uncultured Eubacterium sp.
ATTAAATATTATGTAATATATAAAGGCTGATTTCATTCCAAGAAGGAGGAATTTGTATGAAGAAAAGACTAACCCAAAAAGCGCTCAGCGTTTTGTTAGCCGTTCTTTTGGCAGTAACGGGCTTGTTGCCTGCCACGGCGGCTTTCGCGGGTGACGGCGTAGAGGGCTACTACGATTTGCAGATCTTCTACGGCGAAACAGACACAATCGTTCCGACCTATGAGGAGGACGGTGTAACCACGTACAAGGAATATATGTTCGAGGGCGACGAGCTTCAACTCAAGTATAAGCTCATCGACTCAGTATTCCCCGATAACGGTTATGTAAAATGGTACTCCGAGGCTCCTGCACTTGCCGATGTCGACGAAACCGGTAAGGTTAAGGCATTTGACTCGTCCAAGGGTGCGGTTGTCAGACTATGGATTGACAACGAGGTAAGAACTATCCCAATTTTGGGCAAGGTGCTTGCGCCTATTCTCGAAAAGGCGTTCTTTAACCAGTATGTCGACCTTGACTCAATGGATAACGACGCAATCATTGCCATTCTCGAGGAAACTCTCGGCTCGAATTCGATTATTGCCGATCAAATAGAGTCCTACGAGGGCGATCTTATCGACTCGTTGAGAACCTACCTTGACAAGATTAATTCTAATATTCACTGCGTGCTTTACGACGGAGACGGCAATCAGGTTGCCGACGACGTTGTTCAAATTGTTGTAAAGAGATGTGAGGAATGGTACGCTAATTTCCTTCCAAACGGTACTCACTTTACAAATAAGGCGCAGGTTCCGACAACGGTAGCAAAGGGCAGCCAGGTTCAGCTTTATGCAATTACAACCCCGCAAAGACTCGGCTTCGGTACGGTTTATTCCGTAAAGTCGTCTTCAATCTTTACACAGGGTCGTGTTGTTGCAACGGTTGACGACAGCGGTCTCGTTAAGTTTAAGAACACAGGTACATGTACAATTATGGCGTCGCCCGACTCCGAGGACGTTGTTGAGGCTCTTTTGAAGTTCATCAACTACTTCTATGAGCTTGAAAACACGGGCACGCTCGATACTCAAAAGGCGGCAGATATCCTTATTAAGTACATCGGTATCGACATTAACCGTACAGTGCTTGCGGGTATTCTCGACGCTTGCTTTGCGGTTGCCGATATCGTAGGCGATACGGCAGATCCCGTTCAGCTTACCGCAACTGCCGTTGAGGTTATCGCAAACCTCTGTTTGCAGTTTGCATATAACGATACTATCGACTTTACGGTTGTTGAAGCTCAGCCTCTTGAGGCTTTCGATATTGAGGGTGTAAATTCTGTTAAAGAGGGTACGCAGGTTCAGCTCGTTCCGACAAATCTTGTTCCGACTGTCGGCGACGTTACCGATATCGTTTGGCGTTCGTCAGACCCGAGCGTTGCTTGTGTTGACCCTGAAACAGGTGTTGTAACAGGTCTTGACGCCGGCGGCTCGCTCGGTGCGCTTTCGTCTCAAACCTGCACAATCTACGCTTTGTCGACAACGAACAACATTGAGCGTAGCATAACAATGACTGTAACAGGTAAGACAGGTAAATACATTTCAAAGGTAGATATCAACGGTCTCGATACTGTTGGCATTGAGGAAGAAGCAGATTTTACCTATACGATTTATCCGAGGCGTGTTGCGGAAAGTGAAAACCTTTATACGAAGTGGGGCGTTGTTTCGGGTGTAGACGAGGAAGGTAATCCGACTTATACCTGGGCTAATGCAGACGAGCCTGCCGTTGACCCGGACGGCGTTGCGCAGATTGACGCAATGGGACACTTCACTCCGCTTTCAGGCGGTACAACGACTATCGCATTTCAGGCGCAGACGGGTTATCTGCTTTCCGACGGAAGTTTTTACGAAATCAGCTCATATATTGCAACAAAAGAAGTTGAAACAGGTATTCCTGTTGAAAATATAAGAATCGGCGTTACCGAGCGTCTTACAAGCGACACTAACGGTAAGCTCAGCCGTAACGAAACGATTACAATCAACGGTCAGGAATATACATATGCTACCGTAAAAATCGGCATTGGTAATGAGTATTTCAAAAAGGGCGTAAATATCAAGGCGACCGTTGAGCCTGCCGAAGCAACCGACCAAAATCTTACTTGGGTTGTTGATAACAAACATTACGACACAAAGATTTCTCCCGATACTCATTCTATCGACGTTACTCACGGCGGCAATCACGAGCAGACGGATACCTTCAACATCTACGCCGTATCAAATGACGGCGAGGTTAAGTCGAATGTCATCACCGTTTGCGTAACGAGAAACGATGTAACCTCGAATGTTATCGACCAAGAAGAAATCACGATGATTAACGGCAAGGATACCGACGCTACTCACACGCTTACATTTGACGGTACGTGGACGAGTAGATTCTATGCGTGCTACGGTACAAACTGGTATTCCTCCGACGAGGAAATATTCTCCGTTTCGCCGAAGGGCAACGATAATTATGACGCTGTTCTTCACGCAAACGACGTCGGTACCGCAACTCTCTACTGCGTATCTGCCGACGGTGCGTTCATCGACTCGATTGAAGTGACGGTTAAGCCCGACAAGCGGTATCTTGAGGAAATCGTAAATATTTGCGATAAGTCGATTGTGCTTCATACAAAGCATAATAGGGATTACTACAAGACATATATGAGAAAGCTCGATATGGCATATACGGTACTGTACGAGGCTGATATGGCTTCGCAGACCGTAGTTGACACAACTGCCGCAGAGCTTCTCGCAGCGTTCATTAAGGTCGGCGGATTTGTTGGAATTTCCGATATTGAGATGAAGGCAACAAACAAAGAGGATATGACGAGCGACTACGTAACCGTTAAGGTCGGCTCGACAAAGAACTACAAGAATTACAGCTACGACTTTGACTTTGAGGTTAAGCCTGCCGGCGCAATGTACTCAAAGGAGGTTTGGACCTCGTCGAACAGCAGTATCAGCGTAGACGAAAACGGCGTATGCCGTCCAACGTCTAACGATCCTTGCTCGGCTGACATTACCTGTACCGTAACCGACTACAACGGTACAACCGTTTCCGACACAAAGCATATTGCTTTTGCAAGAACAAAGGCAACAGGCGTTGAACTCGACACATACAGAATCATTGATGCAAAAATCGGCGAGACAAGACAGTTGAAGCCTACGGTTCTTCCTAAAAACGTTCTTGGAAAATCCGAAGCGAGCGTTGAGGATGTAACTTGGTTCTCAACAAACGAGAATGTTGTTAAAGTAGACAAAGACGGCGTAATGACTTATGTATACGGCGGTAACGCAACTATCATTTGTACAACTGCCGACGGCGGATTTACTGCTGAATGTAATGTTACTGTTGATACAAACTACAACCACTTAGAGCTTCTTATTAAGCAGCTTGACGACCTCTCACTCAACGAGGTAAGCTACTATCCCGACACCTGGGCTCCTTATATTGAGGCAAAGACCGAGGCTGAAAGAATGGTAGCCGAGAAGAATTCCTCTCAGGAGGACGTTGACGCACAGTATAACAAGCTCAACAATGCATACAAGAACCTTAAGAAATTTGTTGACATTCAAAAGGTAGAGCTTTATCTCGACGGCGAGCCGACTTCTGAATTTTATCAGTATGACCTTCGCCTCTTGAAAGAGGGCTTGAGCTACAAGAACGCACAGCTCGACCTTAATGTAAGACTTTATCCGAATAACGCAACATATCAGTCGGCAGTTTGGACATCTTCAACAACCGCTATTTCCGTATCGTCCGACGGTGTTTGCTCGCCTACTGCAAACAAGTCCTGCTACGGCTCGATTACCTGTACGGTAACCGACGCATTCGGAAATGAATATCAGGACAGCGTTTGGGTATCGTTCTCCTACAATCCGGTAACAGGCGTTTCGCTTTCGAAGGATAGCATTGTAGGTGAAATCGGTACAACTCAAAAGCTTACTGTAACTATTGAGCCTGTCGGCTCCGACCTGCTTCATATTGCGGCTGCCGACATTAAGGATTACTTCTGGGAGTCCGACGACCCGAGCGTTGCTTCGGTAGACCAGGACGGCACGGTTCACTTCAACGGCGCAGGCTCGACAATCGTTCGCTGCGTATCGTATGACGGCGGTGTATCGGGCGAATGTAAGGTATCCGCCGAGGGTGACAGAACAGCGCTCAAGGAAGCAATCCAGCTTTATAAAGATGTAGATTATACAAATTACGAATACAACTACGGTATGGCGTTCAAGAATGCTTATGACGAAGCGCTTGTAGTTTTGGACGACAAGTCGAAGACTCAGGACGAAATCGACCGTGCAACCTCTAATTTGGTTATCGCGGCAGAGGCTCTTGCAGACCATCCGTACAAGAGTGTTGAAAACATTGTAGTTACCTATCAGACTCAAAAGAGAAGCCTTACAAATGCAATAACATCGGTTGCAAGCGGTATGATAGGAACGAACAGTGCAGTATCCGTAAACCTTTCAAGCGGATATTCAAACTATAACGATTATAACGATATTATCCTCACCGCTTCTAACAGTCCGAGCGGCACAATGTTCAAGACTGTAAATTGGGAGGTACTCGAAACCTCGAATATGAGCGTTTCTTCAAATGCTCTTGCAAAGATTACTCTTACACCGAGTGAAAGTGCAAGAAGCGGCAACGCAAGTGCAAGAGTAAAGGCTATCTATACAGACCACTACGGCAGAACAACCGAAAGAGAAATTTGGGTATCAATGTCCGACACAGTCTGCACGGGTATCACCGTTGAGGAAACAGATTTGAATATGGCAGGAACGGCAGACCCGTATCAGCTTACCTACAACACAACGGGTAACGCTTCCGGCTATAACAACAGAGTAATCTTCACATCAAGCGACGAGAACGTTGCGACAGTATCTGCTTCAGGTGTTGTTTCACCGGTTGACGCAGGTTCCTGCGTAATTACCGCAAAGACGATGGACGGCGGTTATACAGATACTGTTAACGTAAGCGTTTATACCGATTTCAGCAAGCTTGCTCAAAAGGTAAACGAATACGAGGCATTGATTAACGACGTTAAGGATAAGGATCAGTTTACCGAGGAGTCGCTCAATGCACTCGGCGAGCAGGTTGATATCTGCAAGGCTATGGTTAACGAGGGCAAGGCTAGTCAGCGTGAGGTTAACGCCGCTTTGGCAAATCTTGAGCAGGCATATAACAACCTTACAGGCTACATTCCTGCAACGGGAATTACCCTTTCACTCAACGATAATCAGGAAAATATCACTGAGGTTAATCCGCACTTCGTAAGATATAAGTCAACCGCACTTAATAAAGCAACAGTTCAGCTTGCATACAAGGTTGCACCTGACGACGCAATGTATGAGGCAATTGAGTGGACGTCTTCATCGTCAACTATTACGGTAGACGATACAGGAAAGGTTACAAACTCAAGCGCAGTACCGGGTGCTGCGGCAATTACCGCAACGGTAACAACGGTTTACGGCGATTCGTACAGCGACACATATTATGTATCGTTCGTAAGATACGCAGTTGAAGAGATTGCATTTACAACCGACTTGTTGTACGGTGCACCTCACGAGCAAAAGCAGGTTCCTGTTGAACTTAAGACAACAAGTAATATTGCTTCCGTCACTCCGTCTGTTAAGAATTGTCTGTATGAATCAATGGACGAAACTATTGCAACTGTTGACGGCGACGGACTTGTAACATTCCGTAAGCAAGGCACAACTCAGATTAAGGTAACATCAATCGACGGCGGTCTCGTCGGCTACATCAACGTACAGACAACTTGGGATACAACTGCATTGCAGGAGGCTATCACACAGGCTAACGCACTTGTTTATACCGATTATGAATACACTTACGGTATGCAGCTTAAGACTGACCGTGAAGCAGCCGAAGCAATTTATGCAAATCCGAATGCTTCACAGCAGGAGATTGACGCGGCTTGTACGAAGCTTGTTGAAACAATTAACTCGCTTGAGGGTCACGAATTTGTACTTCCTGTTGTAACAATGACCGCTAACGACACAGTTGTTACAAACGGACTTACCTTTGAAGCAATTGACGGCGTGCTCAGAGTAGCAGTTGAAGTAAACGGCACAATGTATAAGTCCTGCGTGCTTTCAACCGAAAACGAGGTTGGTCTCACTTCAAGCGTCGGCAACAAGGAAATCGTTCTCAACAAGAACGAGGTCGGCACAGACGCAACAGTAACCGTTAAGGCAGTTGTTATCGACGACTACGACAGAGAAACAGTTTACAGCTACGATATCATCATTTGCGACAAGATTGTTTCTATCGACGATATCTCAATCACGCTTGACGGCGAGGTTGTAACATCTGTAACGAAGTCGGGCTTCAGTATCGGTTACAGAGATTTCACAGGCTTCACTCTCGGCTATGTATCAAATACAGCAAGCTCGGCTAATCCGATTGCAGTAGCTTGGACATCATCAGCACCGGACTACATCACTATCGACGAAAACGGTACCGTAGGTCTTACATTACTTGCGAAAGCAAAGGATGAAAACAATGCAAACATTACCTGTACCGTAACAAATCCTGACGGTACAACTGTATCGACAAAGATTCCTGTAACAATCAAGAGAAAATAATGAGGTATATATTATGTATAAATTTAATAATAAATTGAAGCGTTGTATTGCCTCTATTCTCGCAGCATTGACATTTGCCACCTGCCTTTCAATAGGCGGTGTGGCATATGCCGAGGATTTAGTGGCTATCAATGAGACGAACTTCCCCGATAAGAATTTCCGTGCAATCATTACGGAAATTTACGACGTGAACGCCAACGGCTACCTCGAAGCAAGCGAACGCACAAAGACGATGATGACCGTTTCGGGCTATCTTGAAGAAATATGCGGTGCCGACGCAAAAATTGAGACGTTAAAGGGCGTTGAATATTTCTATAATCTTTCAAAGCTTTATTGCGCAGGTATCGGCTTAAAGGAGCTTGACGTTCATCTTAACACAAAGCTCACACGTATTACCTGTATGGGTAACGAGCTTACCTCGATTAATTTGGGTACGCTCAATGCACTGACATATCTCGATTGCTCGGTTAACAATATTACCGCTCTTGATATAAGCGGCACGCCGAATATCGAAACTCTGCTTTGCAATTCAAATGCGATTGCAAGCATTGACGTTTCGTCGCTTGCAAATCTTACAACGCTTTATATCAACCAAAACGAGCTTTCCGAGCTTAATCTTTCTTCAAACGAGAAGCTCACAAATCTTGCCTGCACCTTTAATCATATAAAGGAGCTTGATTTGAGCAAGAACACACTTCTTGTTGATATTACCGAAAAAATGATAGGCGACCAATGGATTACACAGGACGCCTACATTAACTCAAACAGAATTTATATCAACTATGTTTTCAAAAATCCGTACAACCTTATTTCCTCGTCGCTTGACACAAAGAGCGAGGGCGAGGAGGGAGAGACAACAACCTCCGCCTATAACGGAAGCGCTTTCGTTGCCGACGAGCTGACAGGCATTGCAGGAAAGCTCACCGACGCAGACGGCGAGAGCAGAGACGGCTTCGTTTACAAGTACAATGTAAACAACGCAGCCTGCGACGATATGTCCGTAAACATCGAGGTAAAGAGAAACTTCTATCAGGTTGACTTTTATCTTGATGAAACAAAAGAGGTCAGACTTTCCTACAATCTTGTAATTTCGGGCAATCAGGCAACTGCGCCGCAGATACCCGAAGCCTCCACCTGTAAGGAATTTGTTAAGTGGAGCGAGAACTATACTAATGTAACGAGAGATATGTCCGTTTATATCGTATGGCGTGACAACCACGACATAGTTAAGAGCTTTAACGATTCAACCGGCATTATCAATATTTATTGTACAAAGTGCGACGAAAAGACCGTAAGGTTCGATTTCGGTGCGGCTTACAACAAGAAGACCGGTGAGGACGGCTTCGACGAGATTGGCGACGTTAATCACGACGGCGTTATCAATGCAAAGGACTATGCTATTCTCTACAGAATGTAGGACTTATAAAATTTATTTGTAATTCGGCACAGCCGTTACAGAAAATGGTGATTATATGAAACACAAAAAACTGATTTCGATATTGCTTGCTGTCGTTATGGCGTGCAGTACTCTTTACGGAATGGGAACCATTGTTCTTGCCGATTCAATCAGCTTTGAGTATGACAGCGAAACCGCAACGCTTACCGTAACGGGAACGGGTGCAATGCAGGATTATACCGAAAACACCCTTTCCTCCCGTCCGTGGAGCGCATATGCAGAAAGTGCACAGACGGTTGTTATCAGCGACGGAATTACGCATGTAGGCGACTATGCCTTTTCGAGATTTTCAGCACTTACATATGTTGAGCTTCACGAAAGCGTAACCTCTCTCGGTACAACTGCATTCGGCGGAAA
>CAMFQI010000029.1 GCA_945980015.1 uncultured Eubacterium sp.
ACACAATGAAGGCTTATGTAAATGTTACACACGCAAACGTCGCTGTAATCAAGGATAAGAGCGCAAGCCTTGACATCACAATGCAGTGGAAGTATCCTGCTTCGGCTGAATATCTCCAGTCAAGCAAGGGCGTTACACTCGTTGGCTAATAAGTAACACATAATTAAAAAGCAGTTTTGCGAAATGCAAGACTGCTTTTTTTATTATCTATTCTTTTGTCTTTAGTTTGTACAATACCACGATAAGGGTAGAAGCGAAAATACCCACCGATAAAATTATCGACGCAATGATTATTGATTTATTCAGTGAGGCTGTGCTGTCTTTTTGAGGCAAAACATATTCGGACTCAAATCCCTTGCATTTATAATCTGCAAAACGAATATCGTTTGACATATTGCCGTTTGGAACAAATATTTCTTTCAGCTCCTGATCCTCATAAAGCCAAGTATAAAACCAATTGGAAATATAATAAGCGTACAATTCGGGGTCGGTAAAACATGCGACGTGACTTGCATTTTTCAGCGACACATACACGGCGGGACCTCGGCACGCATCATACATAGGCTCAACCCAAAGCTGAGGAGCAATAACAGTATCGTTTTCACCGGCGAAGAACAAAGCAGGAGTTTGAAGTTCAACACGCTCGCTTTCAATATTGCTTCCTGCTATTGAAGCGACAACACCTATCCTTTCGTCCTTTACTGCCGCATTAATACTGCTTCGTCCACCAAGTGAATGACCTGCGGCGCCTATGCGAGAGGTATCTACTCTTCGGTAAAGCGGACAATCGGGATTATCATTTTGTTCGATGATATAATCAATCGCACCGCTGACAACGCTTCCGTCATACAAAAGACTGTCTGTACTTGCAACGACAATAAAGCCCTCCTGAGCCAAAAGGCTGAAAATATCCTCATACGATTTCGGCGGAACATACGTGCCGTTTGACCAAACAACAACAGGAAGCTTCATACGAGCATTGAAATTTTCGGGATATACGACGATATACGAAAATTCAGTCGAATCAAAGTCGCCCAAAACCGCAACATCGTCATTTGAAGCATTGTCCGAAGCATAGACAAGAGATGTTACAGGAAGCAAAATCAACGCTGTAAGCAACAAAATCAAAAGCGGTTTATTTAATTTTTTCATATTGCTTTATCACTCCCCTTTTGCAAATAAGGTTATATCATAAAACGGCTTGAACCTAAATTCAAGCCGCCTTAAATTTTTACATATTATATGTCATTACCGTTTCGACAAACTGCGTATTCAAAAACTGCTTACGATAAGCCGTAACAAAGCCCTTATACTCCATTCCCGACACATATCTGCGGCTGAAGGTTTCAAAAACAAGAGTAATATTTTCATTCTTTGAATACTCAATTATTTCATCAACAAGAGCTTCGATTTTTTCAAAATCAATCGTAGGACCGGAATAAATCGTCATAACTCTCGACGGCTTTGTATAAGGAAGAAGAATATCACAAATTTGCTCTGTGTTTTCTCTGTGAATAAAAACAGTAGAAGAAAACTTATATTTCTTCATTAAAGGAGCGTTAATTCCCTTATATTTATATTCAAAAGTAAGAGGGTCGCTCAAAACGGCAACTGCATCAAAATTTTCCGTTGCAAAAACCTTTGAGTTTTTCACCCATTTCGGCAGATGATAAGCAAAATAGTCCTTAATAAAGCTCTGCCTTTTTGTCATATCCATACAAAAGAACATAAAAAGCGGAAACTTAATCAAATTTTCGCTCATATCATTTGCTATTCTTGACACTTCGCTTCTCTTCAATTCCGTCACTAACATAACATTCACCACGTATTTATTTACATATATAATACTATGTAAGCAAAGCATTTTCAAGTGTTAGTTAGAACAATAAATAATTTTTTAACAATTTAGCGTTATCTATGCTCGTAAGCGTTATCTATGCTCGATTATCCGGATTTGGCAGTTTTTTTATCGTAGAATAAAACATTACGATGCTCAATGCTATACAACAGAAATCGGCAATTGGCTGTGCCCAAATAATTCCCTCAAGCTCAAAAAGTCTATCCATAATAAATAACATCGGAAGAAACACAAGTCCCTGTCGTCCTGCGGCGAGAATAAGCGACTGAAAGCCCTTGCCCATAGCCTGAAAGGCGTTGTTGATAACAAACATAATTCCGATAACCGTACCCGGTACCATAAGTGCGGTAATCATTTTTACGCCGTATTCAATAACAGTCTCGTCGTCAATAAACATTGCGATAATATTGTGCCTAAACAAAATATAAAACAGAGTAACTGTTGCACCGATTACGACGTTACACATTGTTCCGAAGGTAATGGTTTTCTTCATACGCGGATAATTTCTCGCGCCGTAGCAATAGCCGATAAGCGGCTGAATACCCTGCGCAAGTCCGATTTGAAGCATCACGACAAGCAAATTCGCCTTCATCGCAACGCCCATTGCGGCAACAGCGTAATCGCCGTAGGTTGTAAGAAACATATTGATTACAATATTCGACAGCGACATCAAAAGGTTATTAAGCGACGCAGGAATACCTACGTTAATTACTCCCTTTGCAATGCCGTTTTTTGCAGAAAATCTTTTCGGGGTTATTGAAAGAATAGACCTGCCCTTGATGAAATAAAAAATAAAGTACAAAACAGATACGATATTTCCGATAACTGTCGCCATTGCCGCACCGGCAACACCTAAGCCGAAGCCGAACGGCAACGAAAGACCGAAAAGCTTATCCCCCGCACCCAAAATGAACACAGGGTCTAAAACGATATTGACAATCTGACCGAGCACCATACCTATCATAGACTCCTTTGCCGCACCCTCGCCCCTGACGAGATTGCACGCAATAATGCTCAAAGTTACGAACGGTGCTCCGAGGCTTATCCAAAAAAGATAATCGCAGGCAAAATCAATAGTGTTGTCGCTAGCACCGACCAAATAAAGCAACGGTCTTCTGAAAATTATAAAGCCCGCCGCAACTATAACGGAAATTGCAAGTCCTGTATAAATACAAAACGATGAAATAGATTTTATTCTTTCTCTCTGTCCCTCGCCGAGAGAACGGCTTATAAACGCACAGCCGCCTACTCCGAACAAATTTCCGAGTGCAAGAAAGAACAAGAACACAGGCATTGCAACGGATACTGCCGCAACCTGATTACTGTCCCCTGTCTGTCCTACAAAAAAAGTATCGGCAAGGTTGTATATTATATTAATCAACATTCCGAGCATACTCGGTATTGCCAAAATACCGACTGCTCTGGGCACCTTATATTCACTGAAAACTAAGATATTATCTCTTTTTGACATAATCATTCAAACAGTAAATCACTTAGATTTACAAGTTCCTCCATTGTAAGTTGCTCTGCTCTGACATTTGCAGTATAGCCCATTTCCTGCAACGCCTGTGTTATCCTCGCTTTGCCTATTCCCATTGTGTTTGAAAGCGAATTAACAAGCGTTTTTCTTCTCTGGGCAAATGCGGATTTCACAAGCGAAAAGAACTGCTTTTCATTTTTAACCTTATATTTCGGCTCCTTATGAAGCGTGATTTTTATTACGGACGAATCGACCTTCGGGCTCGGCATAAAGCTTTCCCTACCGACGTCAAACAAAATTTCACTCTCGCCGTAGTATTCTACCGCAACGCTCACGGCACCGGCTTCACGGCTTGATATTTCGGCGCAAAGCCTTTGGGCAGCCTCGAGCTGTACCATAACCTCGATTTCGGTTATTGGAAGCCTGCTTTGAAGCAAGGTCATAATTACAGGCGAGGTGATATAATAAGGGAGATTAGCGCAAACCTTAACTTCTTTGAAGCCGCAAAGTCTTTCGTCAATAATCTGCTTTAGGTTAAGCTTCATAACGTCGCCCTTAACAAGCTCAAAATTATCATAATCACCGAGCGTTTTTTCAAGCACGGGATAAAGCCTTTCATCAAGCTCGATTGAAACAACCTTACCTGCCGCCCTGCAAAGCTCTTTTGTAAGCACGCCCACACCGGGGCCTACCTCAAGCACGGCGGTATCACGGTCAACACCGAGCATTTCTACCATTTTCGGACAAACGTCAGCGTCAATAATAAAATTCTGACCGAGTGCCTTTGAAAAATTAAAGCCATATGGTGTTAGTAATTTTTTCAACTCATTATAGTCGCACAAATTATAGTCCAAGCCGACGCCTCCCTTTACAAATATTCAGTATTTTAACATATATTAATATGTATATCAATAGCAAAAGTTTATAAAAATCGGCTATTGACAATCAAAAATATTGTGATATAATAATCGTTAGCCGACTAATATTTAGCCGACTAAACAAAAATTGAGGTGAAACAAATTGTACAATAAAAGACCTTTGCCGCCGCCTCCCCCGAGAGGAAACATCGGTGCAAGAATAGGCTTTATTTCAAGAAAATCAAAAAATTATTTTAATCAGGTAGTATCCGAGGAGGGCTTGTTTGCAGGACAGCACCACATCATTATGATGCTCGAGCGAGTAGGCTGCGCAACGGTGAGCCAAATTGCCGAAGAAATGAGAACAACGAGCGCAACTGCCTCTGTAAGCATAAAAAGGCTTGAAAAAGCAGGATTTGTGGAAAAACTGCCTGACGAAAGCGACGCAAGAATAACAAAAATATATCTCACCGACAAGGCGCTTGCGGTTACGCAGAGGATAAAATCAAAGATGGACGAGGCCGAGGAGTCGCTGACTCAAGGGCTTACGCAAGAGGAAAAATACCAATTGTCCGATTTGTTGGACAAAGTTGTTAACAATATAATTTCGCAAAAGGAGTGTGATGAAAAATGCTGAAAAAGCTTGCAAAATATATGCACGGCTTGGGATATTTATGCATTGCAAGTGCTCTGGGTATGATAATCGAGGCAATATGCGAGCTTGCAATGCCGTCTATTGCAAACAGTGTATACGAGCAGGTAAAGTCGGCAAGCGGCGACACCACAGAAATAAAGCAATATGTTATCAAGGTCGGTCTTCTTATGCTCTTGATGGCTGTAATCGGACTTGCAGGTGGTCTCATAACAATGAAATCCTCATCCGTTGTAAGCCAAAAATTCAGCTACCGACTGAGAAAATCAATGTATGAAAAAATAAGCTCATTTTCATTTAAGAACATTGACACGTTTTCAACCTCGTCGCTTACAACAAGAATGACGAACGACGTTACAATGCTTCAAAACACGCTTATGATGGGACTGAGAATACTCGTAAGAGGTCCCGCACTACTCGTAGTTTCGGCTGTTTTTGCATTTTCGATTAACGCAAAATTGTCTCTAATTCTTATTGTACTTCTTCCGATTATGGCGGTAATCATTGCTTTGATTTTGAAATTCGGTTTTCCAATGTTCCAAAAAATGCAAAAGCGTATTGACGACCTGAACAGAGTTGTTCAGGAAAATCTGATAGGCATAAGAGTAGTTAAAGCTTATGTGCGTGAAAAAGAGGAAAAGGACAAGTTTCATAACGCCTCCGACAATCTTGCCGAGCAAGGAGCAAAGGCGGCAGGACTTATTGTTACGATAATGCCGATAATGATGCTTTTGATGAACGCAGTTATCGTTTATATCTACTACAAAGGCTCAATAGACGCAAGCAAGGGACTTATGGACGTAGGTCAGGTATCTGTATTTGCAAACTACATAATGCAGGTGCTTATGAACATAATGATGATTTCGATGATTATGCTTCAGCTCACACGAGCAAAGGCGTGCGGCGACAGAATTATTGAGGTTTTGGACACCGAGATTGATATCACAAACCCCGAAAACGCATACATTCCGACCTCTCCAAAGGGTGAGCTTGAGTTCAAAAATGTAAGCTTCGGCTACAACGAGGGCATTGATATACTGAATAACATCAGCTTCAAGGCAAAGGCAGGAAGCATTGTCGGAATAATCGGTTCCACCGGCTGCGGCAAGTCAAGTCTTGTTAATCTTATTCCTAGGCTTTATGACGTTACAGACGGCGAAATATTGATTGACGGAGTTGACGTAAGAAAATACGACATTGAAGCCTTGCGTGATATGATAGGAGTTGTGCTTCAAAAAAATCTTTTGTTCACGGGAACGATAAAAGAAAATATCCGTTGGGGCAAGTCCGACGCAACAGACGAGGAAATCATAAATGCGTGCAAATCGGCACAGGCTCACGACTTCATTATGAGCCTGCCCGACGGCTATGATACTGTTCTTGCACAGGGCGGTCTTAATCTCTCGGGAGGACAAAAGCAAAGGCTTTGTATTGCAAGAGCGATAATCAAGCAGCCGAAAATTTTGATTTTAGACGACAGTACATCGGCGGTTGATACCGCAACTGAGGCAAAAATCCGTGAATGCTTCTACAAGGAGCTCAAGGACACAACAGTCTTGATTATTGCACAAAGAATTACGTCGGTAATGAACGCAGACGAGATTATAGTGCTTGACGACGGAATGGCAGAAAGCATAGGAACTCACGACGAGCTTATGCAAAGCAGTGAAATTTATAAGGAAATCTTCAAAACTCAGCAGAAAGGAGTGATGGAATAATGCCTCCGATGGGACCAAAGGGACAGCCCGGCGAAAAGCCGAAGAATGTCAAGAAAACATTTTCACGAATTTTGGAATACATAGGAAGAAGCAAGGCGTTATTACTCATTGTATTCCTTTCATTAATCGGCGGTACGGTATGTCAGATGGCGGCTTCGTATTGGCTCAAGCCCATACTTGACGACGTTGCGTCATCCATTATGGCAGGTACATTTGCAAGCGAGGGCTATAAAATACTTATCAAAAACCTTGTAATCGTATCGTCGTTTTATATCGGTGCGAGTCTGTTCAGCTTTATGCAGGCAAAAATTATGGTAAAAATTGCCTACAAAACGACAAATATTATACGTAAGGATTTGTTCAACCATATGCAAACCCTACCTCTTAAATATTTTGACAGTAAAACGCACGGTGAGATTATGAGCCGTTTTACTAACGATGTTGACAATATTCAAATGATGCTCGAACAGACAATAGTTCAGCTTGTTTCCTCGATATTCAGCTTTGTCGGAATAATAATAATGATGGTTGTGCTTGAATGGAGACTGTTTATTGTTGCGAGCGTATTTCTTGTTATAATGCTTGTAAACTCCCTGAATATTGCGAAGCGTACAAGAAAATATTTCAAGGCTCAGCAAACCGCACTCGGCGAAATGAACGGAAACATTGAAGAAACAATCGAGGGTATGAAGGTTGTCAAGGTTTTTAATCACGAGCAACAGGCAAAGCAAGATTTCGACGAGCTTAACGAAAAATTCCGCAAGACCGCAACGAATGCGAATTTCTACAGCGGAATTATGGGTCCGTGCTCAACAGGAATAAACAACGCTTCATACGCAAGCGTTACGCTTATCGGCGGCTTTCTCGTTTTGACAAGAGGTATGAGCATCGGTACATTCTTTACATTTTTGAGCTACTCAAAGCAGTTTACTCAACCGATAAACCAAATCATGAACCAGATGAACAATATCTTTTCGGCTCTTGCAGGTGCAGAAAGAGTATTCGACGTTATGGATATGGAAAGCGAGGTTGACGACGGAACCGTTACTCTTGAGGAGGTTCATACCGAAAACGGTAAGGTTTGGAGCTGGGTTGACGGCGACAAAAGAATACCCGTTAAAGGCGAGGTTGTTTTCGACAACGTCACCTTCGGCTACAACGATGACAAAGTCGTTTTGCACGATATAAATCTTTATGCAAAGCAGGCGCAGAAGATTGCTTTTGTAGGCTCAACGGGTGCGGGAAAAACAACTATCACAAACCTCATCAACCGCTTTTATGATATTCAGCAGGGCACAATAACATATGACGGAATAGACATCAAGCGTATTAAAAAGGCAGATTTAAGACGTTCGCTGGCAATGGTTTTGCAGGACACTCACCTGTTTACAGGAACGATTATGGACAACATCCGATACGGCAGACCTGACGCAACCGACGAGGAATGTATCGCAGCTTCAAAGCTTGCGTCGGCACACTCATTTATCAAGCATCTTCCCGACGGCTACAACACAGTTTTAACCTCGGACGGTTCAAATCTCAGTCAGGGACAGCGTCAGCTTTTGGCGATTGCAAGAGCTGCCGTTGCAGACCCTCCGGTTATGATTCTCGACGAGGCAACCTCCTCAATAGACACGAGAACAGAGGCTCATATCGAAAAGGGTATGGACTCGCTTATGGTCGGAAGAACCGTATTTGTTATTGCACACAGGCTTTCCACCGTCAGAAATTCAAACGCAATTATGGTTTTGGAAAACGGCGAGATTATTGAACGAGGAGACCATGACGTGCTGATGTCACAACCTGTCTCTTATACACATCTCCGAGCCCACGAGACGTAGAGGAATCT
>CAMFQI010000030.1 GCA_945980015.1 uncultured Eubacterium sp.
GATTCCTCTACGTCTCGTGGGCTCGGAGATGTGTATAAGAGACAGATATAAGTGCAATCGGGGTGAATATAAGCATACCGACAAAGTCGAATATGAAATAAATTACAGCCGCACGCTTTGCATTTGTTTTTGCACCGATAGCGGAGAGGAAAAGCGGCATAGCCGAGCCGACATTAATGCCGATAATGAGATAAATAGCAAAGTTCATCGGCATAAGCTCGGCGCTCGTTGCGGCAAGAGCCTGCAAAACGCCGATTGAAGCGCTTGAGCTTTGGAGCACAGAACACATAACAAAGCCGATAAGTAGTCCCAAAACGGGATTATCCGCCTTTTGAATAAACGAAAGGAAGGCGTCGGACTCCTTGAGCACGCCCATTGCATCGGGTCCGCTCATAAATTTCAGTCCGAAGAATAAAATACCGAAGCCGAGAATAATCTGACCGATATATTTTTGAGTCTGTTTTTTGCAAAACAGCGCCATTACCATACCTACAAAAATGCAAATATACGGCAGAGATTTCATTTGCAGCGAAATCAAAATAGCCGTTACGGTCGTACCGATATTAGCACCGATAATAACGCCGGTTGCCTGAGCCAAATCCATAATTCCTGCGTTCAAAAAGCCCATAAGCATTACGGTTGTTGCACTTGAAGACTGAATAACCGCAGTGACAAGAACGCCGAGAATAAAGCCCTTAAAACGATTTCTTGTCAGCTTTTCAAGGACCTCCTTCATCTTTTTGCCGGCGACCTGATTCAAGCCCTCGGACATATACTTCATTCCGAAAAGGAACAAGCCGAGGCCTCCGAGTAAGCACATAATATTTAGGAAGCTCATAAAACACCTCTCTTGCTTTTTAATGGCCTGCCCGGTGAGAATTGAACTCACAGTCTCCCGAGTCGGAGTCGAGTGCATTATCCGATTATGCTACGGGCAGATGTAACATACTTATATTATAATAAAGAGCACCATTTGTCAAACAAATATAATACATATGTAAAGAATATGTAAGCTATCTTATTGCAAAGGCTACGGCGAACACCTCGCACGCACCGTAGCAATCAAGCACGGCGGCACATTCATTCAGCGTTGAGCCGGTGGTTTTTACATCGTCAACAACGAGATACGTTTTGCCGTTCGGCGAAATACCCTCATTAATATCAAATGCTCCGAATATATCCGCCGCACGCTTTTTGGCACTCTTTCCACGCTGAGGACCACGCTCAAACTCCTTATAAAAGGTATGCTCAAGCTCGATATTCAAAAGCTCCGACAGTCTTTGGGCAAGAAGCTCGGACTGATTATAGCCTCTTGCCTTTGCTCGCTTTTTAGTCATCGGTACATAAGTTACGGCGTCAAAGTTTATGTTGCGAAAATCATCTTTTATGCACACCGCCATTTCTCTCGCCATTTCATCAGCAAGCTCGTTGTAATGCTGAAATTTCAGCCTATGTACGGCGGTTATAACATTACCGTCAAAGTAAAAGGGCGCAGTTATTTTCTTATATTGAGGCGTTTTTGAAGAATATTTGCAGGAGCATTTTGATTTTTCTCTTCCGCATTTATCGCATTTTTCTCCGAGAATACGAGGGGCGCATTTACATTTTTCGCACAGTCTACTGTCAAGTTCCACAACCTCGCCGCAAAGCGCACATCTTCTCGGAAAGAAGCAGTACAAAATTTTATTTTTAAGGCTACTACTCATACTGTAAAATATGCGGCAACCTGCAAATACAGGCTTTCGCCGAAGCCGTCAATATCCATAAGCTGTTCAACCGAGGTATACGAGCCGATTTTGTCGCGGTATGCAATAATTGCTCTTGCTCTGCTTTCGCCTATACCATTAACGCTCATTAATTCTTCAACGGTGGCGGTATTCAAATCAAGAGGATATTCAATATTTAAGGTTGAGTGCTCATCGCTTTTCAACGTTTGCTGTGAAGCGTCCTTTTCTTTATTCTCGTATACATTCGGCGAGGAATACGAAACGAACAATATTATCCCCGCAAGAACTACGAGGGCAACGCTCGTCATAATCCCTATTTGCTTTTTCTCGTCCATTATCTCTTCTTTTTGTTGTTTTTGTTTTTTCCTTTACTTTTATTTTTGTTAAAATCCGAATGAGCCTTATTGCCGTATTGTCTGCTTGTATTCTTTGAACAGCTTTTATCCGACGGACGTACAAGACAATTTTCGCCAAAGCCGATAAGGTCGTAGCGGTGAGCTACTTTCAGCGCCTGCTCAACAAGGCGGGCGTTTTTCGGATTGTAATACTGCAAAAGTGCTCTTTGCAACGCCTTATCCTGCGGCGTTTTTGCACAATAAACCTCCTGCATTGTATAGGGGTCAAGACCTGTATAAAACATTGTGGTCGATATAGTGCCGGGCGTCGGATAAAAGTCCTGTACCTGCTCGGGACGGATACGGTGCTTTTTCAAAAACAGTGCAAGCTCGACTGCATCCTCAAGCGTTGAGCCCGGGTGACTTGACATAAGATAAGGAACAAGATACTGCTCCTTGTTTACTTCGCCGGTATATTTGAAATATCTTTTTGAGAACTCGACATAAGCTTCGATATGGGGCTTTCCCATTTTGTCAAGAACTGAGGCAGAGCAATGCTCAGGTGCTACCTTAAGCTGACCCGATACGTGATACTCGACAAGCTCTTTGAAAAATGCGTCGTTTTTGTCCTGCAAAAGATAATCGTATCTTATGCCCGAACGAATGAAAACCTTTTTTATTTTCGGCAAGGAGCGAACCTCACGCAAAATATCAAGGTATTCGTTATGAGTTGCAACAAGATTTTCGCACGGTGCGGGTGCAAGACATTTTTTGCCCTTACAAAGACCGTGTTCAATCTGCATATCGCACGACGGACGGCGAAAATTTGCAGTAGGTCCGCCTATGTCGTGAATATATCCCTTAAAATTCGGTAGAGTAGTAAGAAGCTTTGCCTCATTTATGATACTTTCCTTACTTCTCGTTGTTACATATCTTCCCTGATGAAAGGCAATGGAGCAGAAGTTACAACCTCCGAAGCAGCCTCGGTTATGAGTTATCGAAAATTCAACCTCTTGAATTCCGGGTACACCGCCGAGTGCCTCGTACATAGGGTGATACGTTCTCATATAAGGCAACGAATAAACCCAATCAAGCTCTTCTGTCGTAAGCGGAGGCATAGGTTTATTTTGGACAAGCATTTTTTTGCCGTGCTTTTGTTTAATCACTCTACCACGAATATGGTCCTGTTCATCCTGCTGAATACGGGAAGCCTTTGCATACTCATTTTTTGATGAGCAGACATTTTCAAAGCTCGGACACTCGACGCCGACATAGGGTGTGTCCTTTGTATCAACTGCATAAGCCGTTCCGAGCACGTCGTGGATTTCGTCAATACTCTCGCCGTTATTCAGTCTGTCGGCAATCTCGATGCATTGCTTTTCGCCCATACCGTATATCAATAAATCCGCTTTGCTGTCAAATAATATCGACGGGTGAACGCAATCGTCCCAATAATCGTAATGAGCAAAACGGCGAAGCGAAGCCTCCAAGCCGCCGATTATAACAGGAACATCGGGATAAATGGATTTCACTATATTTGAATATACTTTAACGGCACGATCGGGACGCTTCCCCGCAACGCCTCCGGGCGTATATGCATCGTTTGAGCGTGGCTTTTTTGCCGAGGTATAGTGAGCAACCATTGAGTCGATATTACCTGAGGAGATAAGATATGCAAGTCTCGGCTTTCCGAACTGAACAAAATCAGCCGTACCGTGCCAATCAGGTTGACACAGTACAGCTACCTTATATCCCCTTGCTTCGAGCACACGGGTAATTATACTTGCTCCAAACGAGGGATGGTCGACATAAGCGTCACCCGAAATATATACAAAATCAGGTTGCTCCCATCCTCGTTTGAGCATATCCTTTTTGTTAACAGGTAAAAAATCATTCATAAAAATCTTCGTTATTATCTTGGTTGTCGATTACCTCGGCATCGGAGCCAAAGCTCATTTGCTCCATATTTTCCGAAGTATATTCGTCAACACCGCCCTGTGCCTGCATTTGAATCCATTGCTGCTTATTAATCAAAATCTTTCTTGGCTTTGCACCCTCGGCAGGACCGATAATATGCTTTTCCTCCATTTGATCCATAATCTTTGAGCCTCGTGAATATCCGACTCCCAGCTTACGCTGTAAAAACGAAGTAGAGGCTTTGCCGTTTTCGAGCACAACATCAACTGCTTCGGCAAATAAAGGATCGAGATTTTCACCCGATTCGCCGTCATCGGTGAACTTTGACGAGGATTTATCCTGTACCGCCTTGCTTTCGATTTCCTTTTGAATTTCCTCACTGTAATCACTTTCACCCTGATTTTTGATGAAATCGCAAAGCTCTTCAACCTCGTCGTCGCTGATATAACAGCCCTGAACACGAAGCGGCTTATTTGAGCCGATAGGTGAATAAAGCATATCGCCCATACCCAAAAGCTTTTCTGCACCGCCTGAGTCAAGAATTGTACGAGAGTCGATAGCCGACGATACGGTAAGTGCAATTCGTGATGAAATATTAGCCTTAATAAGACCCGTAATAACGTCGACGGACGGTCTTTGGGTTGCAATAACAAGGTGCATTCCTGCCGCACGCGCCATCTGTGCAAGACGACAAATGCTGTCTTCAACCTCTTTAGGCGCCGCCATCATCAAATCGGCAAGCTCGTCGATACAAATAACGATTTTCGGCATAGGCTCCATACCGTCGTGCTTTGAAACATAACGGTTATAGCCCTCGATATCACGAACGCCGGTATCACTGAACTTTTGATATCTATTTAGCATTTCGGAAACAGCCCAACCGAGCGCGCCTGAAGCCTTGCGAGGGTCGGTAACAACGGGAACAAGCAGGTGAGGAATATTCTCATATTTTGAAAACTCAACCTTTTTCGGGTCAATCATAAGGAATTTAACCTCGCTTGGAGTTGCCCTATAAAGAATCGAAACAATAATCGAGTTCATACAAACGGATTTACCGGAGCCTGTTGTACCTGCAATAAGAAGGTGCGGCATTTTTGCAATATCGCAAAACACAGTCTTGCCGGCAATATCCTTTCCAAGACCTGCCGACAAAAGCGACTTTTGATTTTTGAAGTCAATGCTATCAACAACCTCACGCATTGAAACGGAATTCTTAACCGTATTCGGAATTTCAATTCCGACCGCCGCCTTGCCTGGAATAGGAGCTTCTATACGAACGTTAACTGCGGCGAGATTAAGCGCAATATCGTCTGCAAGGTTTGTTATCTTGCTGATACGAACACCCGAAGCCGGCTTTAATTCATATCTCGTTACTGTCGGACCTCTCGAAATATCGGTAATTTCGGCGTGAACGCCGAACGAAGCAAGAGTGTCTACCAAAAGCTCGGCATTGCTTTTAAGCTCGTTAGATACGTCCTTTGCCGACTTATGCTTTACTTCCTTAAGAAGCTTAACATCGGGCAGCTTATATTCCTTAACGGAGCTGTTCATTTCCTCATCGCTGACAGTGAACTGCTCAACATCCTTTTTTGGTGAGGTTTTTTCCTCGCTTGCTTCCTTTACTATATCGTCAAGCGATTTTGCGTCCTCACGAGCCTTTCTGTTGCGGTTCACGGTTTGATTAATCTCATTAATGAGCTTTGAATAATCGTCGCCGCTCTCTTCATTCGGCTCGTCTTCAGACTGCTTTTTTGCTTTTTTAGTTTTCTTTTCTGTATTTTTAGCGTCACTCTGTGTCGGAGGCTCATCATCAAGATAGATATCAATATTGCTTTTACGTCTTTCACGGCGTTCCTCAATATAAGGAGTTGCCTTTTCAACCGCCTTTTTTACAGGCTTTGCAGTTTTTTTGAAGAACTGATTTACCGTTAGTTTCGAGGTCAACATAACGACTACAAGAATCAAGAGTAAATCAACAATAATTGCCGGAGCCTTGCCCATTGTAAGCAAAAGCCAACCTAATGCCGCACCGAAAAGACCCGCATTAAATTTCTGCGGTGCAGATATAAATTCGTTTTTGACCGATTCAACAAAGTCGGTACCGTTATTATTTTGAATAACAAAAACGAGCGCAGAAACAAGCAAAACAAATATGATTATACAAAAAGGCTCTGCGCCGATTTTCTTTTCGACCTTCTTTGCCTGAAAAAGCACGGAATACACGAGGCACAAAATCGGAAGAAGTATGCCGGCAATCCAGCCAAACAGTCCGATATAGAAATTATGTACTATATTCCACACTCCGTCGCCGTTTATTACCGCAATAAAGAAAAACAAAACGGAAAAAGCGAAAATTGCAACGCTGAGTATTCTGAATTTATTTTCAAGCGCCTGTTCGTCAAGCATTTGCTGTTGAGCTTCAAGCTGTTCAAGCTCAGCCTTTGTATGACGAACCGGCTTATTAACCTTTTTCGGTTTTTGATTAGTCTGCTTTTTTGCCATAAATACCTACTTTACTAACTTAATTCTATCTTAATATTAACTGAAAAATTCCGATAACCGCCGCAATCACGCCGAACGATATATCATAAAGTCCGAAATATTTCAGTTGCTTTTTTATCGTTAAAATTCTAAACACCTTAACCGCAAGGAAGGATAATGCACCCGATACAACAAGTCCTACAATCACGCTTAGGACGTCTGCTTTGACCTCGTTAGTCACCGCCTCAACAATACCCGTTACGAGAAAAACAGGAAATGACAAAACGAATGTAAAATTCAGCGCCTGCTTCGTTCTTACGCCGAACAAAAGCAAAACGCAAAGCGCAACACCGATTAGCGAAAGACCGGACACCGTTGCGCTGAAAACACAAAGCACACCCGATGATATTGCAGGAACGACCCATATTGCACGGTCATTCTTTTCCCGGGTAATATTGATATTCGCCGCAATAAGCAGACCGCCGAGAAGTGCGATAAAAATACCGTCGTCGAGAAGCGTTTTGTTGACTTGGGTTAAAGCCAAAACGTTATAGAGTGTTCCTTTTTCTCCGCATGGTATCAACCAAAAAAGCAGCGGCAAAAACGAAAGAATTGCAAAATATAGAAATTCTCTTGCAGGCTTTTTTGAATTTTCACGTATTTTCTTGGTTTTCAAGTCGGAAAAGCCCATAAAGAACTCGCCTATAAGCCGTATAAAAAGACGGTACATAGCGACAAATATTCCGACCGCTATTCCGATATGTACAAATCCCGTAAGATTTGACTGTCCTGACGCAAAACGATTTGAAAAATCGTGAAACATCGAACTATGGGCAGTTTGGCTTATCGGGAATATTGTGCAAAGCACCTGCAAAATCGCCTGAATTAAGGCAGTTAATACTGACATTATTATATCCTCCGAGGGAGCTTGGGACATCAAGAAAATATCCCTTTCGTATATAGTCATATGGATTGGTAGAAAAAGTGAGAGTATTACTTTTTCTACTGCTTTCATAGAAAATGTCGTTAAAATCAATAATTGTATGGAGCATATTTTCACTCCCTGTCAATTTTGTTTTCAAGATAATCAAGAGCGTCACCGAGACCGCCGAGCTCGTCAATCAAGCCGCATTCAACAGCCTGCTCGCCGTCTAAAACAGAGCCGACATCCATAATAAGCTCGCCTGTTTTCATCATAAGACTACGAAAATTCTCTGATGAAATTTGAGAATTATTACTCACAAAGCTGACTATTCTATCCTGCATTTTCTCAAAATACGAAAGCGTTTGAGGAACTCCCAAAATTGTACCGTTCATACGAACAGGATGCACGGTCATGGTCGCTGTCGGAACAATAAAGCTCCTGTCACAACTAACGGCAAGAGGTACGCCGATACTGTGACCTCCGCCGAGAACGAGAGAAGCCGTCGGCGTTTTCATAGTCGACAAAAGCTCGGCTATTGCAAGCCCTGCTTCAACATCACCGCCGACCGTATTGAGAATGATAAGCAAGCCCTCAATTTCCCTGCTTTCCTCAATAGCGACAAGCTGCGGAATAACGTGCTCATACTTCGTAGTTTTATTCTGACTCGGCAAAATATAATGCCCTTCAATCTGACCTATAACAGTCAGGCAATGAATAAAGTGACCGTCCTTTTTTACCGTTATTGAGCCGGTTTCAAAGGAAGAAGCCTCCTCCTGATTATTAACATTTTCTTTATCCTCGCACATAACAGCACCTCAGTAACATTATGTGCAAAAATTCTCATTATATTTTAACATTATTATACACATTTTTCAATGCTTTTTTAAGAATTAATGAATAAGGATTTATTGAAGAATAAATCCTTTTTTATT
>CAMFQI010000031.1 GCA_945980015.1 uncultured Eubacterium sp.
GGCGTATCTTGCACTATATGCACTGCAGCACAGAGGACAGGAAAGCTGCGGTATTGCGGTAAATGACGACGGTGTTTTTCGTCATTATCGGGGTGACGGGCTTGTACCCGATGTGTTTAATCACAGCAGGCTTGAGCATTTGGGCAAGGGAAATATGGCAATAGGTCATGTTAGGTATTCGACCACCGGCGGCAAGGATGTTAACAACATTCAGCCGCTTGTAATCAGGCACATCAAGGGTAATCTTGCTCTTGCGCATAACGGAAATTTGGTCAACGCTCCCGAATTGCGAAACAAATTCGAGCTTAAGGGCGCAATATTTCACGGCACCTCGGATACGGAGGCTATCGCTTATTCAATAGTATCAAACCGTCTTGAAAGCGAGAATACCGAGCGTGCAATCGAAAAGGTTATGTACGACCTTAAGGGAGCGTATTCCTGCGTTGTTATGACGGCAACAAAGCTCATTGCTTTTCGTGACCCGAATGGCTTTCGTCCGCTTTGTATAGGCAAAACTCAGGACGGCGCATGGGTTGTCTCCTCCGAAACCTGTGCTCTTGATACTCTCGGAGCAAGCTTTGTAAGAGATGTGTTACCGGGTGAGATTGTTGTTATCTCAAGCGAAGGCTTGGAGTCAATAAAGACTCATTGCGGCTGTAAGGGTAACATCTGCGTTTTTGAGTACATATATTTTGCAAGACCCGACAGCGTTATCGAGGGCTCGTCTGTTCAGCATGCGAGAATGAAGGCAGGCGAATTTCTTGCAAAGGAGCATCCCGTTGAAGCGGATATAGTTATCGGAGTTCCCGATTCGGGACTTGACGCGGCGCTCGGATATGCTAACGCAAGCGGTATTCCCTACGGCATCGGATTTATCAAAAACAGATATATCGGCAGAAGCTTCATTCAGCCTACACAGGGTCAGCGAAGCGACGCAGTTCGTATTAAGCTCAATGCAGTAAAGAAGAATATCGAGGGCAAGAGGGTTATTATGATAGACGACTCTATTGTAAGAGGTACAACCTGTGCGAGAATTGTCCGTCTGTTGCGTGAGGCGGGCGCAAGGGAGGTACATATGCGTGTATCCTCTCCGCCGTTTAAGTATCCGTGCTTTTTCGGAACGGATGTTGACTCACAGGAAAATCTTATTGCGTGTCAGTTTGATACTGTTGAGGAAATCGCAAAGGAAATCGGTGTAGACAGCTTGGGCTATCTTTTGGTTGAAGCAACGCATCATCTTGCGAGTGAGTCAAGCTGCGGCTTTTGTGACGGTTGCTTTACCGGTAAATATCCTATAGACGTTCCAAAGGAGCAACCCAAGAATAAATTTGAGTACAAAATGGGCGTCGTTTCCGAGTGATATAAGGAAATTTTATGCAATGCCATTATTTTTGGTATATTGTCTTGAATTTCTTGAAATGAAGTGTTATAATTTAGAGTGGTTATTAGGGCAAATACGCCCTGTACTATATTAATTGCAAATTTTTTACGGAGGTATTTTCCAATGGCAAGAAAAAAGAAAACCATGGATGGTAACAGTGCTGCGGCTCACGTAAGCTATGCGTTTACTGAGGTTGCCGCTATCTATCCTATTACACCTTCTTCACCGATGGCAGAAGAAACAGACGCTATGGCGGCTAAGGGTGTAAAGAATTTGTTTGGACAAACTGTTAAGGTTGCAGAGCTTGAATCCGAAGCAGGTGCGGCAGGTGCAGTTCACGGCTCACTTTCGGCAGGTGCGCTCACCACTACATACACAGCTTCACAGGGCTTGCTCCTTATGATTCCGAATATGTACAAAATCGCCGGCGAGCTTATTCCGAGCGTAATTCACGTTTCGGCTCGTTGCGTATCTACTCACGCGCTTAATATTTTCGGCGACCATTCCGACGTTATGGCATGCCGTCAGACAGGCTACGCTATGCTTTGCTCGGCAAACGTTCAGGAGGTTATGGACCTCGGCGCAGTTGCTCACCTTGCAACCTTGAAGAGCCGTGTTCCTTTCCTTCACTTCTTCGACGGCTTCCGCACCTCTCACGAGGTACAGAAGATTGAGGTTTGGGATTATGCAGACCTTAAGGATATGCTTGATATGCAGGACGTTGCTGATTTCAGAGCAAGAGCATTAAATCCGGAAAGACCTGTTCTTCGCGGTTCTGCCGAGAACTCCGATATTTTCTTCCAGCACAGAGAGGCTTGTAACAAGTATTACAACGACGCTGTTGCCGCTACTGAAGCATATATGCAAAAGGTAAATGAGAAAATCGGTACAAATTATCAGCTCTTTAACTACTACGGCGCAGAGGATGCCCAGCGTGTTATCGTTGCTATGGGTTCTGTTTGCGACACCATTAAGGAAACAGTTGACTTCCTTAATGCAAGAGGCGAAAAGGTTGGTATGGTAAGCGTTCACCTTTACAGACCTTTCTCTGCTGCTCACCTTATCAATGCGCTTCCTGAAAGCGTTAAGCAGATTTCCGTTATCGACAGAACAAAGGAGCCGGGTGCACTCGGCGAGCCGCTTTATCTTGATGTTGTTGCAGCACTCAAGGGCTCAAAGTTCGACGCTGTTCCTGTATACGGCGGTCGTTACGGTCTTGGCTCAAAGGACACTCTTCCTGCTCATATTATCGCTGTATATGCTAATATGGCAACTCCTGAGCCGAAGAAACAGTTTGTTCTTTCAATCGAGGATGACGTTACAGGTCTTTCACTTCCTGTAACAGAAACTCCCGACACAACTCCTGTAGGCACAACCTCCTGTAAGTTCTGGGGTCTTGGCTCAGACGGTACAGTTGGCGCTAACAAGGACTCTATCAAGATTATCGGTGACCACACAGATATGTATGCACAGGGCTACTTCTTCTACGACAGTAAGAAGTCGGGCGGTATTACAGTATCTCATCTTCGTTTCGGTTCATCACCGATTACTTCAACATATCTTATCAATAAGGCTAACTTCGTTGCATGCCATAATCCGTCTTACGTAACAAAGTACGATATGGTACAGGATCTTCTTCCGGGCGGCACATTCCTTCTTAACTGCATTTGGTCTCCTGAGGAGCTTGACGCACAGCTTCCTGCTTCAATGAAAAGATACATTGCAGAGAATGACATTAACCTCTACACAATCAACGGTATTAAGATTGCCGAGGAGGTTGGTCTTCCGGGTAGAGCTTCAACAATTCTTCAGTCTGCATTCTTCACAATCAGCGGTATTCTCCCTGTTGACGAAGCAATCGGCTATATGAAGGAAAAGGTTGTTGCAAAGTTCTCAAAGAAGGGCGAAGCTATCGTTAACGCTAACTGCAACGGTATCGACAGAGGCTCAAAGGAGGTTGTTAAGATTGACGTTCCTGCTTCTTGGAAGGACGCTGTTGATGAAGCAACCGAGCTTAATATAAATACAGACAGACCTGAAATGAAGAAGTTCGTTAAGAACATTCTTGATCCTGTCGGCAGACTTCACGGTGACGATTTGCCTGTATCTGCATTTGTTGACAGTGCTGACGGTGTATATCCTCAGGGCTCTGCCGCATTCGAGAAGAGAGGTATCGCTATCTCTGTTCCTGAGTGGAATCCTGAAAAGTGCGCACAGTGTAATATGTGCTCAATGGTATGTCCTCACGCAGTAATCAGACCTATCGTTATGAACGAAGAGGAGGCTGCCGCTGCTCCTGAGGGAACAACAATGATTAAGCATAAGAGAACAGATTATCAGTATGCTCTTATTGTATCTGCTCTTGACTGTACAGGCTGCGGCTCTTGTGCAAACGTATGTCCTACAAAGTCGCTTACAATGAAGCCAATCGCTTCTCAGCTCGGTGTTCAAAAGTCGTTCGACGCACTTGTTGACACTCCTGTTAAGCCTGAGGTTCTTACTCCTAATACTATCGGCGTTCAGTTCAGAAAGCCTTATCTTGAGTTCTCCGGCGCTTGTGCAGGCTGTGGTGAAACACCTTATGCAAAGCTTGTAACACAGCTCTTCGGTGACAAGATGTATATTGCAAACGCAACAGGCTGTTCGTCAATCTGGGGTGGCTCCGCTCCGTCAACTCCTTATACGGTTGACAAGAACGGTCACGGTCCTGCTTGGTCTAACTCATTGTTCGAGGATAATGCAGAATTCGGCTACGGTATGTACCTTGCTCAAAAGCAAATCAGAGAAAGACTTGCAAACGACGCAGTTGTTCTCAGTGAAGCAGGCATTAAAGAGGCTGACGCTTGGCTTGCTACATACGAAGATGCAGCAAAGAACGAGGCTGACGCAATCGCTCTTATCAACGCTCTTAAATCGGCAGAGCTTGACGGCGACGCAAAGGCAGCCGCAGAGGACTTCCTTAAGGATTCCGATTATGCTGCAAAGAAATATCAGTTCATCTTCGGCGGTGACGGTTGGGCTTACGATATCGGCTTCGGCGGTCTTGACCACGTTATTGCTTCTCACGAGGATGTTAACATCGTTGTATTCGATACAGAGGTTTACTCAAATACAGGCGGTCAGGCTTCAAAGGCAACTCCTACCGGTGCTGTTGCTAAGTTTGCCGCTTCAGGTAAGGTAGTAAAGAAGAAGGATTTGGCAGCAATTGCTATGTCTTATGGCTATGTATATGTTGCACAGGTTGCTATGGGTGCTAATGCAAATCAGTGCTTAAAGGCATTCCAGGAAGCTGCCGCATACAACGGTCCGTCAATCGTTATCTGCTACGCTCCTTGTATCAACCACGGTATCAAGATGCCGTTCAACCAGGCAGAGCAGAAGAAAGCAGTTGCCGCAGGCTATTGGAACCTCTTCCGTTACAATCCTGCTTTGATTGAGGTTGGTCAAAATCCGTTCAGCCTTGACTCAAAGGCTCCGACTGCTGACTACGTTGAGTTCATCGAGGGCGAAACAAGATACTCTGCACTCAAGAGATCCTTCCCGGGCAAGGCAGAAGAATTGTTCGCAATCGCCGCTGAAAATTCAATCGAGAAGTACAATAAGCTCGCAAGACTTGTTGATTACTACGCTCCCGAAAAGTAAGCGAGAATAAACGCTGTAATCCCCTGCTGTGAAGTAGGGGATTTGTTTTTTATCGTTGACTTTTTTTGCGTATTTTTATATAATTAAATATATATAATTTTTTGGAGGAAAAGGTATGAATGATCTGAAAAACGGATATATCAAGAAAGCATTGATTTTTCCTCTTGTAGTTGTTGCAATTTTGGTAATTGTTGCAGCAATATCCGTTCCGAGTATAATAAGAAGTCTGCCCGTGTCTACCGACAGAGTTCAGGCTGTAAAAACCTATAACGCAAAGGATTATGACTATTATCTAAAGGAATTTGACTCCTTTGATGAGCTTCGTCTTAACCGTTTTGTAGGTTGGCTCAGTTCCGACGACGTTGCACTCGGATGTGCCGTAACATATAACAGTGAGGACGAGGACAGTGATGCTTGCTCGCTTTTGCCGGAATCAACCGAGCCTTGGAATAACGGCTGTGTTATGATTATCGGAGAAAACAGTGACATTGAGTTCAGAAATCTTCATAAGGCAACAGTCGGAGATGTTGTTACCGTTGACTTTTATGCCAAGGACAGCTATTCCTACAAAATTAAGCAAATAGAAGTAAATATTACTAAGGACAAAATAGCCGATTACAAGGCTGACAACCGTTTGATTCTTTGCAAGCCCTATAAGAATTTTGAACAGGACGGCTCGTACTTTTATTCAATTTATATTGCTGATTTAATCGAGGAATGAGGTGCTTTGTATGAAGAAAAAAACAAGAGATTTATCACTCGATTTCAGAAGATTATTTTGTTATTTGCTCGCACTCATTATGGCAGGCTGCGTTGTGCTTACTGTTTCAGTCAGCATAACCTCAGGTCTTTTAAGAACGGAGTCCTTTGTACAGGCTAGATTTGAGCATTACAATAAGGAGCTTCTCAATGAGGTAAACAATGCACTCAGCGGCGTTGCGGAAAGAACAAATCTGCCGACAAGAGCATATACAAACGCTATTCAGGAGGGACACGTAAATACTGCGCTTCATCAGGTTGCGAATAATGTCGTTAAGGGCTTTGCTACAGACTATACCGAGTCGAAATTCCTTTACGGCTATTATCGAACGGGTATTTTGAATTACTGCAAGGAAAACGGAATACCTATTACCGAGGAGGAGCTTGTTAAAAACGCTTGCTTTGCCGTTGATACCTTCAATGATGTTGTCGGCGACGAGAGTACAAGCAATATCATTATTTTTGCCCTTGCTTATACGAAGCATCCTCTTATTGCCGTAATCGGTTCTATTATAGCCTTCGTTTTGTGTATTGTTATTCTTGAATTTATTACATACGGCAGGCATAAAAAATTCGATTATATAAGCATTTCGCTTATTACGGCGGGCGAAACGCTTGTTGTTTTGCCGCTTTTTGCCATACTGATGAAATATACCTCTACGCTTCATTTTATGGACGTTGATGTTTACAATATGGCGCTTGCCGAGGTGCTTGATGACATAATGAAAATCTTTGTGATTGTCGGAGCAGTTGTCATTGCAATCGGCGTTGTAATAACCCTGATTAACTATAAATACTACGCTCATAAAACGAGAACGCTGAAAACGGAGCATGATATACGAGTTAAGCTTATGAACGAGCAAAAGGCAATGAACGAAAAGCTTTTTGTTGAAAAGGAAAGAAAAGCCATCGAAACCGAAATTGAACGTAACGAACGGGAAATAAATGAATAAAAATAAAGACTGCGTTTCAAAATCTGAAATGCAGTCTTTTGTATATATTCAACAAAGCTTATAATTCGTTTTTGTCTATTACGCCGATGCCGATACCCATTCTTCCGCCGTCGAGCATAAATGCTCTTGCACTTTTTTGAAGCGAGGTATTTTCCGGATAATTACGCTTGAAAAGGCGGCGTTTACCGAAAATACGTTCAATAGCCTGAGCGTCAATCGGCAGGGAGTCGACTATTTCAAACAACGACTGAAACTGCAAAATGTTCGACGAGCTTTTCATAAAAAGATAGTTTTCGCTAAACAAAAGCCAGCTTTCCGAAAAGTAATACGTGTATTCGTATTCGGGAAAATGGTGAGCAAAAAAATCATTTGCAGCCTTTATTGAAGCAACACAATCCGCATAAATCAGCTTTTCGCCCTGCGGAATATGAATGTATATTAGATTTTCGCCGTATTTGAACGGCATTTTTGAGTAGTTGAGCGTTTTGTTTTTGCACGGATAAAGCTGAAACTGAAGCCTGCCGATTTTGAATAATTCGGCTTTGAGGTGATTTTTTATCCAGTTGTAATTTTTTAAGCCCCTGTTATCGTTGTTTTCGCACCAAATTGCTATGTCGTGCATTGTATCAAAAAAGATTTTTTCGCTTATACCAAGGCGTTCATATTCCTTTTTTGTGTATTCGGCGTATTTTATGCACACTGCAAGGCGCATAAGCTCGTTTTCTTTTTTTAGATGCGAAAAGCCGTTTTCTTTGCATTTTTCGGCAATTATAGTAATTTTTTCTTCGTCTGCTTTTATCAATTCCAAAAGCCTTTTTTCAAGGCCTTTTTCTAGCTTTAAGCGTTTAATTAATTCGTCCATAACCGTAGTTTATCATTATAATTTCATATTGTCAAATTCTAATTGTAAACCAAAATGTAATTTTAGGTTGACAATTAGAAAAAGTGTGCTAAAATAGTATGGAATTAAGGAGGTAGCCTATGAACGAAAAAACTGTAAAATCAAGCAAAAAGCCAAGGACTATTGATATGATTTATGTCGGTCTGTCTGCGGCATTGATTGCTCTCGGAGCATGGATTTCAATACCTGTAGGTGATATCCCGATTACGCTTCAAACCCTTATGATTTGTCTTGTTTCGGGACTTTTCGGTATGAAGCGAGGAACACTCTCTGTTTTGATATATATTATTTTGGGCGCAGTCGGAGTGCCTGTGTTTTCAAATTTTAAGGCAGGTGTCGGCGTGCTTGCCGGACCTACGGGAGGATATATTGTCGGCTTTATTTTTACGGCAATTATCGTCGGTCTTGTAAGTGACAAAATGAAGGGCAGACTTTGGGCGGTTGCAGTTGCGATGGTAGTCGGCATTGCCGTCTGCTATATGTTCGGTACGGCGTGGTTTTATATTTTTATGCAGTCGCAAAAGGCTGTTACGCTTTCGTACATTTTGGGTCTTTGCGTAGTGCCGTATATTGTGCCTGATATTATAAAAACGGTGGTTGCCTGCATTTTGGTAAACAGACTTAAAAAGCATATTAAATAAGCAATAACGATTTTT
>CAMFQI010000032.1 GCA_945980015.1 uncultured Eubacterium sp.
GTCGCTCTCGGTTTTGTTGTTTATCAATTCACGATTAATATTTCAAATGCATTTTTATATAACATTAGCAAACAAAGTTGGCAGATGATTTTGGTATTGCGCCAATTGGTTATTGCAAAAATAATGTCTCTATGCTACAATGAAAGAGCCAAATAATCACATTTTAATATTCTATTTATGACCAGAACGGCATTTTTATATCTTGATAAAAATACATGCTCTTATTTGCATACGAATTTGTTGTATTCTATGTGATATTGTTTGGCGACAGTTGGAGCCATGTGTTTTTTATGCGTATAGCTTCGGCTGTACGCATTTTTTATTAGAAGGAGGAAACGTTATGTCAACAAGACCAGGATATCAATTAGTTTCAAAATACACAAAAATGTGTGCATTTTGCAAACATTTTCAAGCATATGATGGTAGTGTTAGTTATCGAATTCCTGAGGGTGCTCCAATAGGCTCAAGAGAAGTCAGCAAAACACTTTTAGGAGTATGTGAAGCAACTCATAGAACACGCAGACGAGCTAATAGTAGCATTTGTAGCACTAAAAACTATATTGAAACCAGATCGATATAAGATAACTAATTAATATTTTAGGAGATACATAATATGTTAATTAACGGTTTAACCAACGACTATAAGCAAATAGTTGAGCAAAAGGGTATATTTGGTATCCTTGAGTATGAGAAAGATTTAAGCGTAAGTGCTGACAACGCTTATGAGCAATACTTTATGTCAAAAATGAATGTTAGACGCCGTCAGGTTATCATATCATTGGAAAATGATGCCTGTCGAATGGAAGCAGGAGCTTTACAATGGATGGTAGGCAATATTACAGTTGATACCGATGTTAAGGACACCTCCGACTTTCTTGGAAAGGTTATGAAAGGAGCGGTTACAAATGAATCTGTTGTAAAACCACTTTATTCTGGCACAGGCTGTATTGTTTTGGAACCTACATATAAATTTCCTATTATGATAGATGTTGCAGAGTGGGGACCTCAAGGTGTAACTATCTCTGATGGAATGTATTATGCTAGTGAGAAAACAGTAGGGGTTGGCATTGCTACAAGAAAGAATATATCATCATCAATATTAGGTGGTGAGGGTATTTTTAATGTTAACCTTTCTGGTTCAGGAATTGCTGTGTTAGAAAGTGAAGCACCTATGACAGAACTTGTTGAAATTGAATTACAAAATGAAGAATTAAGATTGGATGGTAAATACGCTGTTTGTTGGTCAACCTCCCTTGATTTTACTGTTGAAAAGGCTACAAGCACATTAGCAGGCTCGCTTGTATCAAAGGAGGGCTTCTTAAATGTGTTTAGAGGTACAGGCAAGGTTTGGATTAGCCCTGTTGCATCATATAAATCAATATTAAATTCATCTGTTGGTTCTCAAGTACAAAAGGTAGCAAAGACAGCTAGGAATTTCATTCCATTTGGATAATTAAAATTAATCGTTTAGTACTAAAATTTTGTCACAACATTTTAGTTATGTGCCAACCTTGGCATTAAAATAAATATTTAGTCCGGATATTAAAACTCCCTTGTAGTGTATTTTTGTGCTACAAGGGAGTTAATTATTTGAGAATATATATCAAGAATTACGGTAAAATTTCGAGCCAATAGCCGTCGGGGTCTTCGATGAAATAAACTCCCATTTCGTGATTTTCAAAGCAAATGTATTCCATTTCCTCGTGCTTTTTGTATGTAATCAGACCAAATATTGTTTATAATAACCCCCCATAAAAACAAAGGCTCTTGCAAAAAAATAATAGTGCAAGAGCTTTACTACTGTGTTCGGAATAGGAACAGGTTATCTCAATTTTTATCAGTACCAACTGACATAATCATAGTATCACAAATAAAAAATTTTTTTCAATTGACATTGCCAAATATTTTCATTAGTATTTTTGTTTGTGATACACAAACTATTTTTGCAAGCGGTTAACAAAATGATTTGCAAGGGCGCAATACGTTCATGTACATCATTTTCGCCCTTGTAAATTAAGATAAAGAGAGGTGTATGCACAATGGCAAAGAATACAGTTCCGGAGGCTAAGGAAGCCTTGAACAGATTTAAGATGGAGGCTGCCGCAGAGGTTGGTGTTAACCTTAAAAACGGCTACAACGGCGACCTTACTTCAAAGCAGGCAGGTTCAGTAGGCGGTCAGATGGTTAAAAAGATGATTAAGGCTTACGAAGAATCGATGAAGTAAAAGCATTATTGAATGAAAAATGACGGTTGTTCAAAAGGACAGCCGTCATTTGTTATATAAGATATCTTATTTTTGCCTATTAATTTTGGGTGTCGGTTATAACCGAGTATGCGCCGGAATGGTTCGACGAGCCGTAGCCGATATAGGTTTTTCCCGGATTGAGCGAAATCTCATTGCCGTTCAAATCCTTCATCCAAAGCTTTGAATCTGCTACGCCCCAGCTTATCTCAACGCTCGTACCCTCAGAGCAAATTAAACCCGTGCCGCCGCTGAGCTCATAATTACAATACGTTTCGCTTTTGCCTGAGCCCTTGTAGTTTTCCTTAACAACATACTGCGTTTTGTCAAGAAGCAAAATCAGATTTTCCCATTCGACGCCTGAAGCTCCGAATTTTGAATCAAAGTCGGCGGTGGTGTATTTATGACTTTCTTCATTATAGGTAAACACAGCATTCTTCGGACAGTTCGACGACCACTTAAATCTTACCTTAAGTGCCGCATTGTCCGAAAGCTCTCTCGTCTTTTCATTAAAGCTCAAGGCAGTAAATTTTGCGTTATTGAGCGTTGTATCAATTTTCTTTTCGTTCAGCAAAGCCTCGACATTTTCACCGTTTAGAAAGCCTGTATGTTCAACCGTGCTCGTTCTCGAATAATCCCTGCCGAAATACTTTCCGCCCTCGCTGAGTGAAAGCAAATTAATATGGTCAATATTCTTGCTTGCAAAAACATCGTCTGCGCCTACATAACCGCCGCCTGAATGTGAAAGTCCGGCGTGAATGAATATTGCATTAAAAAGCTGTGAAAAATAGATAAAAGGCGGTCTTGCGCTTCTTGTAGGTCCGACCTGCTTTGGAATACTGCTGTAATCGGCGTAGAAAAACAACATTCTTGTTGAAAATTCACTCTCGCCCTCCAAAACAATGTCGGCCTGCTTTATTCCCCATTGAGGCTTTACTGAGGCAGTCGAATACTCATTTTCAACAACGACTGCAACAGGACGCTTGTCAACTGCGTTTTCGTTAAATCCGCTTTCACCCGTCAACGGATTTTTCGGTGATGTGTCAACGGTGACAGGCTGAGTTGCAGCAACAACAGGAGCAGTTGTCTGAGCTTCTGGTTCCTTACTTTTATCGTAGAACAAGCCGAAATATATTCCAAGCGCAATCGCAATTACGGCACAAACAGAAACGGCAATTAGTACTGCCCTGCCCTTTGCGTTTTTCTTCGGCTCCTGTTCAACATATTCGTCCTGCTCGTAATCGGCAAAATAAAAATCCTTCTTCTGCTCGTCGGAAGAGTCCTCGCTTTGTTCAATAGGCTCATCGTCCTGAGGAGCTTCTTCATTTTGTATATTATCGTCAGGCGAAGCTTCTTCCTCTATCTTAAGATTGTCACTAACTTCCTGCGAAGGTTCATCTGTTTTTTCGTCGGTATCATCAATGGTGCTTATCGAAAAAATTTCCTGCTTGCCGTCTTCGACTGTTTCTTCAACTTTAATATCCGATTGTTTTCTTTCTTTAAGTTCTTTAAGTATCTTGTCTATTTCTCTATCGTCCATATTTTGCTTTGATTAGCTCCTCTCGTTAAATACCAATTCATTATAGCAGTAAAACCTACTTTTTTCTACAATAATTACTAAATTGTAACACTATTGAAAAAAAATCAGCTTTAGTATATAATATCAGTAAAGAGAGGTGTGCTTATGCCTAAAACGATACCTATAATTATTGCAAACGACAAAATCCTCGTTAAAGAAAAGGACTCCGACAAGTTTGTTACCTACGAGCCGTCGGGTATTGAAAACGAGCCTAATATACCGTTTTTTCATCAATTTGCAAAAAAGATTAGCGAAAGTCAATATTATTTTAAGGAATTTATGAAAAAGCTCTACGGCAAAAAGGTGAACAAATATGTTCTCGCTATTATTGTGCCCGATGATACGAGCGCATTGGAGCATATTTTCATTAACGAGTTTTTCCTGCACAGCGACGCATGTAAGGCAGTTGCGCAAATAACAATGGCGCAAACGCTTTCAAAAAGTCATACGAGATATATTTCAATCTCACGTTCTCACAGAAACATTGTTCTTCAGTATATCGCAAACGGCGAAATTCTTGCACAGCGTCTTTACGATACCGATAATTACGAGCCGTCGCAGATTATTGAGGATGCAAAGCGTATTCATATCGACGTTGAATATTCCGGTGTTCCCGTATTCATTAATAATTTCAATATGAATATGGACGATTTTGCCGATTTAGGCTATGTTATTACGACCAAGGATTTCCTCGACAAAATTGCAAATGTTCACACAGAAAAAGTATAAAACTATCGCCCTTGCAAAAAATAATGCAGGGGTGATTTTTGTGAAAAAAAGAAAGAACAAAAAAGCAAATGACGACTTGGGCAACACAAGAGAAATCATAGATTTGTCGAAATTCATTTATCCGGATATGGTAAATCTCGACACAAACGGCTCATACACCGGCATAACCGAGGACACATACTATAACGGCGAGCTTGAGGAACCTGTTCAGGACGCAGATGATTTATAATTAATACGAAAACAAAATTCATTTGAGGCTTTGATAAAACAATTATCAAGCCTCTTTTCTTCTTTGCAAAGGTTTTACAATATCAAAAAAGAAAATTTGATATTCGCAGGATATAATGTAGTTAAAGGATGTGAGAAAATGGAATCAAAGGAAAGAAAAATATGTATTGTTGCTTTTTTGTTGAGCGTTATTTTCGGAATAATCGGAATGTTAATGATACAAAGTAATATGGGAAGATTGTCAACAACTGGCTTCATAGGTTACTGCGTATTCTTCTCGTCGCTTACGGTTATTGCCGTTTTGTTTGCAATGATAATCAGTCTCAAACTCGAAAAAAAATAAAATCAAGTGAGGAAAAAATGAAGGATAAATTATTGAAATTCACTCAAAAGCATTCTGAATTATGGAAATTTATAAAATTCACCTTTACGGGTGCAAGTACTTCGGTGCTTGAGCTTGCAGTTTTTATGTTTTTGCAATATTGCGTGTTCAAATCACTAAACGAAGTACCCGTTAAGGACAACGCCGTTATGAATTTTTTAGGCATTGAATACGTTGGATATATGTGCTCATATGCAATATCGGCAATTATCGGCTATGCCGCCGCTTATATTATGAACAGAAAGCTGACCTTTAAGGCGGACGCAAATCCTGTTTTATCGACCGTTCTTTATGCGATTATGGTAGTTGCGACTATTGCGTTCAACACCTGGTTCGGCGCATTTTTAGGAACATGGATAACAAACAACGGTTGGAACAATCCGTTAGTTGAAATGATTACAAAGCTTGTTGTTATGACTGTTCCTACAATATGGACGTACCCGCTCAACCGATTTGTTATTCACAGAAAAAGGAAGCCGAAAAATGACTAACGGTATCTCAACAAAGCACCCTGAATTATGGAAATTCATAAAATTTAATATAACCGTTGTGCTGACCTCGGCGCTTGATATTTTAACTTATCTGCTTTTGCTTTACTTTGTTTTTGCCGAGTACAACAGCACCGAGCTAAAAGAAAACGCCCTTTTGTCGCTTTTGGGAATACGTTACAAGGGATATTTATACTCTTATTTAATCTCAACCACAGTCGGATATGTTGCGGCTTATATTATAAACAGAAAAATCACCTTTCGCTCCGATGTCAGCGTTGCATACAGTTCTGTGATGTACTTTATTTTAGCCGTGTTCAACATACTTGTCAGCTCGTATATCGGAGGAGTTTTCGGCTCGTTCATAGCCTCGAACGAGCTTTCAAATCCTCTTGTCGAAATCGTTTCTAAATTCATAATAATCAACATTCCGACATTGTGGACATACCCACTCGAACGGTATGTAATCCAAATAAAAAGGAAAAAGAAGACGCAAAAAATCATAGCAACCGATTTAGACGGCACTCTGCTCAAAAGCGATACAACCGTAAGCAGCGAAAATCTTTGTGCAATCAAAAGACTGTCCAAAAAAGGAATAAAAACCATTGTGCTGACAGGACGGACGTTTTATGAAATACCATACGAATTAAGAAGCTGCGATGAAATCGAATACTTCGTCTATTCAAACGGCGCAGGTATTCAAAGCAGTAAAAAAGGTATTGTTTATTATAATACGTTTGACAGAAAAACCTCCTGTGAAATATATGAAATTCTCGACTCATTCGACACGTTAATCGAGCTTTACTCAAACCAATTTCCGTATATCGACGAAGAAGACTATTCCGACGATTCCTTTGAATATTACAGAATTGACGAATCGTTTTTGCCCGAAATGAAAAAAAGCAGAAAGCCGATTAAAAATCTCAAAGGTTTGCTGACAGACGAGTCCTACAAAATTGAAATGTTTGATGTGTTTTTCAGAAACGACGGCGAAAAAGAAGCGTGCCGCAAGTTACTGCTAGAAAAATTTGACGGCATAGAAATCACCTCATCCCTGTCAAGCAATTTGGAGATAATCAAAAAAGGAACTAACAAGGGCTCCGGACTTAAAAAGCTATGTAAATTAGCAAAATATGATTTAGATGATATAATTGTAATCGGCGACAGTAAAAACGATATTTCAGCTTTTAATACGGCAAAAACAAAATACGCCGTATCAAACGCCTGCGATGAGATTAAAAACCTCGCCGACAAAGTAATATGCTCCAATGACGAGGACATAATGAAATATATGGAGAACGAGATATGAAAAACCGCATACATTTTTTGAATACCGGTCACAGCGACTGCATTATTCTTGAAAGCAATTCTCACTACGCTATGATAGACGCCGCAGAGGATACAGATTTTCCGACCGACAAGCCGTGGCTTAATCTTAAAGGCTATGAGCAGGAGGTTTGCAATTATCTTTTGCAAAACTGCAAGGACGAAAACGGCAGAGTAACACTCGATTTCATACTCGGCACACACGCCCATTCCGACCATATCGGCGGCTTCGACACCGTTATCAATCATCCCGAAATCACCGTAAAAAAAGCCTTTTTGAAACAATATTGCGAGGAAGATATTTTTATTATGGAGCGCAAAAGATGGGATAATAACGAGGTCTATATGCAAATGAAAAACGCTTTAACAGACAATAATATCCCGATAGTCGAGGAATTTGATAATTACACATTTTGTCTGGGCGACTTTTGTATCACTCTGCTAAACTCAAGCTACGAAAAGCCTCTTATAAAATTCGGCGAAAATGTAAACAGCGTGAGCGCTCTTGTTGAATATAAAGATAAAAAAGCCCTGCTCGTCGGCGATACAAACTACAAAAACGGTGGCGAGAACAGGCTGATAAAAAAGGTCGGCAAGGTTGATTTATTGAAGGTAGGTCATCACGGATATATCGGCTCAACGTCTTTCCGTTTTGTAAAAGCGCTAATGCCCGAATATGCAGTTGTCTGCAACAGCAAAAGGCGAATTTTCCCCGATGTGATGTTTAAGCTAAAGCACATTTCACACTCAAAAATTCTCTGCACCGAAGACCTAAACGGCGTAATCGCAGACTTCACAGACGATAACGATATCGAAATAAAAACAAATATAATGTAAGCGAAAAACACAGGAACAGCGCCCTGTGTTTTTTAGTGAAATACGCCTTGCGGCGTGTGAAATATTTCCTTTTGAAATGTGAAATTTTGCGATTATATCGCAAAGTGAAATACGCTAAAGCGTGTTTCGGTTTGTTTGATAATAATTTTGCGGAATGCCGAGGACGGCATTCCCTACAATGTGTTACTGAAACGGATTCGTAGGGAATGACCTCCCGGGCATTCCGTTTCATTTTTCACAGCGAAGCTGCTTCATATTGACGAAGTCAATGCTTCATTTTTCATACGCCTTACGGCGTGCTTCATGCTCGCCCTGCGAGTGCTTCATTTTTCATTCTCACGCTTCAATCAAAACCGCGTGAGCAATGCCGGGAATAGGTTGTCCCTGCTTTGTTGACGTCGGCGACATCAAAGCGCCTGTTGCAACAAACAAAACAC
>CAMFQI010000033.1 GCA_945980015.1 uncultured Eubacterium sp.
CTACACCAAAGCCTTCGTCGGCAGCGTCAGATGTGTATAAGAGACAGATACTTTAATCATAAAAGGTGGAAGACAGGAAGCAGAAAATGCACGGAGTCGGTAAAAAGTTTCTCTTTTCATTGTTTCTCCTCTAACCGCTTGTCTTTAAAAAAGCTCCAATCCACCGTTTTCATTTTCTAATGCGTGTGTTTTTTGACATCACGCATTATTTTTTTGTAATAATATGTAATTTTTTTAATTTACTATTTATTTTTTTTATTAATTCTGTTATAATTAGTGTAACTATTTTTCGGAGGACAGAAAATGAAACGCATAAGACCGCTGTTTTGTATACTGTTAATATGCGTTATGCTTACCGGTTGCAGCTTTAATCTTGCAACCTCAACGAGTGATTTGATTTCCGCTGTTTCACCCTTCGGCGAAAATGCAGAGATAAAAAAAGCTCTTGATAATTATTTGGGCGGCGGTTATATTTTGAAAAATCCGTCGTTCGGTGATTACATAACTTCGTATAATTTTTATGATTTAGATAATGACGGAGAAGACGAGGCTGTTGCGTTTTATCAAACGAAGGATGCGCTCAATACGGTTAATATGGCGCTTATAAAAAAGTACGACAAAAGGTGGCAGGTTGACGCAGTAACACAGGGCTTGGGAACAGGAGCATATAGACTTGATTTTTGCGACATAAATAATGATTCAAGCTTGGACATTCTTGTTTGTTGGAACAGTATTTCCAATTCAACTAACCATACCTTTGCAGCGTATGAAATTATTTTTGAAGACGGAGCATATAGCTTTTCGCAAATCGGCGAATCAAAGGTAATTAATAACTATACTATTGTTGATTTTGATTCAAACGGCAACAATGAAATTTTATTCTTCGAGATTAATACCGGTACAAAAACAACCGCAAAAGCAGAGCTTTACGATTTAAGCAATAACAGATTTAATCTAATTGGTGAAACAAAGCTTGATTCAAGAGTTATTTCGTATACGAATATAAAACAGGAAAAGGCTGAAAACGATATAAGAATTTATGCCGACGCACTGGGCTCAAGCGGTGACAGTAAGCTTACAGAAATAATTTATTATTCAAATTCCTACAAATCAATTGTTTCTCCGTTTTACAGCTATTCTTCGGGTGTTACAAGCGGCACGTCACGAAGCTGTCTTGTAAACTGTGAGGATATTGACAAAGATGAATTAATCGAAATTCCAACCGACGACAACAAAGATTTCGGTGAAGGAATTGTTTCTATTGACTGGAAAATTTACAAAAATACCGTACTAATGCATAAGGCGTATTCGCTTTATGTAAAAGAGGACAGATATACTGTTGTAATTCCTGATAAGTATTATGACAAAATCAGCGCCGAATATGATAGTGACACAAGAGAACTATTTGTTTTTGATGAAAACGGTGACACTGTTTTTTCGGTTACTCCGAAGCTCAAGGCATTGTTTGACAAAGACGAGCCAAACGGTTATTCGATTATTGCTCGTCAGTCCGGGTATTACTATCTTGCAAAAACCTATGGACAGTCTAGTATCGAGATTGATGAAAATATGTTAGAAGAGTTAATTATTATTTGCTGATATGAAAGGCAGGGAATATATATGAAAAAGGTTCTTGTTGCAGAGGACGAAGAGTCTATCCGTGAATTTATTGTCATTAATTTGACGAGAAGCGGATATGTTGTTGAACAGGCAGAGAACGGTCTTGAAGCACTCAACAAGTTTAAGCAGGACGAAAAGGGCTATGATGTTGCAATTTTAGACATAATGATGCCTGAAATGGACGGCTTGAGCGTTTGCAAGGAATTGAGAAATATGTCCAACGACCTCGGCATTATTATGCTCAGCGCAAAAACGCAGGAAATGGATAAGGTAACCGGCTTGCTTTTCGGTGCCGACGATTATGTTACAAAACCGTTTTCACCCAGCGAGCTTATGGCAAGGGTTGACGCCGTTTACAGACGAGTTGAAATGACAAGGGGAATAAGAAAGAACGACAGCCTTTCGGATTCCATTACCCTTGACGAATTTGAGCTTAATTTAAGAAACAGAACTCTTTTGAAGTCAGGCTCAATGATTGAGCTTACACAGGTAGAATTTCAAATTATTGAATATTTCTTCAAAAACCCGAACGCCGCTTTGTCAAGAAACGACATATTAAAGCAGGTTTGGGGCGCAAATTACTTCGGTGATGAAAAAATCGTAGATGTAAATATTCGCAGACTCAGAATGAAAATCGAGGATAATCCGTCAAGCCCCACAAGACTTGTTACAATTTGGGGACTCGGCTATAAATGGATAACTAACGAACAGTAACGGAGCGTATTGATGACAAAGGATTTTAACGCTGTTTTAATTGAAAAATTGAAAAGCAAAAAAATCGAGGGTATTACTCGCAGATGGCTTATTATAATAATCGGTCTGATAGTATTACTTTTTGTCATCGCATTTTCCGTTTTTGCCGTTACTATACATAATTATTATTACAGCTCTGTTGAAAGTATTGTTAATTCAGCGGCTTCCGATTCGGCAATCAATTATTTTGAAAGCTGCATAAATAACGGTGATTCTCTTGAAACTGCTGCGGCACAGTTTGTTGACTCCTACGAGAATAAGGATTTAACTACTGTTTGGATACTCGATAATGACGGAGAGGTTATATTATCCTCTAACGGCTTCGCAGTTGAAAAACAAAATATGCCTGATTTCAATAAAGCAATGGAAAGTGAAACCGACAGAGGAAAATATATCGGTAGGTTGAAAAACAGACAAAAGATTTATGCCGTTACAAGAATATTAAGGAATTCCGAAGGCGTTGAATTCGGCGCTATTCGAGTTATGACCTGTGTAAATGAGCTTGACAGTCAAATTAAAAAGATATATTTTTTGATTGCGCTTGTTTTCATATTTGTACTTGCCGTTATTATTCTTTCTAATTTGTATTTCATCAGAACAATTATTATTCCGCTTCAGGAAATTAACAGTGCAACAACGCTTATTGCTCAAGGCAATCTTGATGTCAGAATTGAAAAGAAGTATAATGACGAAATAGGCGATTTGGCGGATAGTATTAATACTATGGCAACCGAAATTGCAACCGCCGATAAAATGAAAAACGATTTTATTTCTACTATTTCACACGAGCTACGTACACCGCTTACTTCTATTAAGGGTTGGGGCGAAACGCTTGTTTTAGGCAACAGAGACAATGTTGACGAGCTTACTCAAAAAGGTTTGCAGGTAATTGTTAAGGAAGCAGGAAGATTAGAAGGCTTTGTAGAGGAATTGCTTGATTTTTCAAGACTTCAAAGCGGCAGAATGACGCTTCGTCTTGCAAAAACAGATATTCTTGCAGAGCTTGAGGAGACGCTGTTTACCTTTATCGAAAGAGCCTTGAGAGAGGGCTACGACGTAAAATACAGTATTCCCGATGTGCCGACTGTTGCAAATGCCGATGCAAACAGGCTAAAGCAGGTATTTATGAATATTCTTGATAATGCGTTGAAATATTCAAGACCCGGAAGTAAAATCCTTGTTAAAGCCGAATTTACAAAGAAAGACGGCAGGGATTTTGTAAAAATAGGAATTGCAGACCAAGGCTGCGGTATTTCAAAAGAGGATTTGCCTCACGTAAAGGAAAAATTTTATAAAGCGAATGTAAGTGTAAAGGGCTCAGGAATCGGATTGGCGGTTACGAGTGAAATAGTTAATTTACACAACGGTTTTTTGGATATAGACAGTATTGAGGGCAAGGGTACGCTTGTAACGATTATGCTGCCGCTTTTGGAGGCTCCTCAAACAAATAACAACGAAGGACAGTAATTTATGAGTAAAAAGAAGCATATCACCTCAGTCGGCGGTCAGGCGCTTATAGAAGGCGTTATGATGCAGGGCCCAAAGGGAGTAGCCACTGCGGTTAGAAAACCCGATAAATCAATTTGTGTCGAATATCACGACGTAAAGCATCTTAGAGATAAGAATAAGATATTCGGTCTTCCTATTATAAGGGGAATTGTTGCATTTATCGAGTCTATGATACTCGGATATAAGCTTTTGATGTACTCTGCCGAGGTATCGGGTATGGAAGACATCGAAGACGTTGAAATGAATAAATTTGAAAAATGGATTACCGATAAGCTTGGTGATAAGTTTATGGATTTCATAATGGTTATTGCTTCAATTCTCGGATTTGCTTTGGCGTTCGTTATATTCTTCTTTTTGCCGGTATTTATTTTCAATAAGCTGAATGCACTTTGCAATATGTCACTTACTGCATGGCAGGGAACGATAGAAGGATGCATGAAAATAGTAATCTTTGTTATTTATATGCTTTTGGTGTCTCAAATGAACGATATAAAAAGACTGTTCAAATATCACGGTGCCGAGCATAAAAGTATTGCATGCTACGAAAACGGCGAGGATTTAACCGTTGAAAATGTAAAAAAATGTTCACGTTTTCATCCGAGATGCGGAACATCTTTTATGTTTGTTATGCTGATACTCAGTATTGTTGTTGTTACTCTTCTTTCGCTTGTTGTACCGAGTGAATTGAAGCAAAATACTATTGCTTGGATGCTTATAAAGCTTCCGCTTATTCCGATAATTATGGGACTTGGCTACGAATTTATTAAATACGCCGGAAAGCATAATAATCTCTTTGTAAAAATTGTATCTGCGCCGGGACTTTGGATGCAAAGAATTACAACTAAGGAGCCGGATGACGATATAATTGAGGTCGGCATTGAATCATTAAAGGCAGTTATAACCGACAATATTGAAGATGATGAGATTAAGCAATGAATGTATCCGAAGCGTATGATTACAGCGTCTTGTTTTTGAAAGCAAATGGCGTTGACGAGCCCGAATTTAAGGCAAAAAACATAATTTGCGAAATAATCTCGGTAAGGCTCAGCGAATTTGAATTTCACAAAAACGATTTTGTGAATACTAAAAAACTTGCGGATTTTCTATGGCGTCTTAAAAGTGGAGAGCCGCTTCAGTATATAATCGGTAAATGGGATTTTTATGAAAGCGAATTTGAAGTCGGAAAAGGCGTACTAATACCTCGACCCGAAACAGAAGAATTAGTTGATGAAGTTGTTAAATATGCAAAAACGCTTACTAATCCCGTGATTTTTGATCTTTGCTCGGGAAGTGGTTGTATAGGCGTCAGTGTTGCAAAAAAAATTCCGAAGTCGACAGTATATTGCATTGAAAAAAGCGAGCAAGCGTTCAAATTTCTCACAAAAAACGCCGATAGTATACCGAATGTTATTACGATTTTGGCTGATATTAATGATAATTTAGATTTGCCTCTGGCAGATATTATTGTTTCAAATCCGCCGTATATAAAATCAAATGACCTTTCCTCCTTGCAAAAAGAGGTTCAGTTTGAACCGAAAATGGCTCTTGACGGCGGTGTTGACGGACTTGATTTTTACCGTATAATCAATGATAAGTGGTCATCAAGGCTCAAAAAGAACGGTAGATTGTTTTTGGAAATAGGAAACGATCAGGGCGAAAGTATAAGGCAAGCGCTAAATTCGTTTTCTAATATATTAGTCAAAAAGGATATTTATTCAAATGACAGAATAGTTATCGCAGAAAATGATTAGAATTATTATAGGTGATAAATAAATGATTTCAATTTTCAGATATATTATGCAGGGTCAATACCTGATGGCAATAATTGCCGTTTTGTCGAGATGCTTTGTTGTTTTCTGTTGCCTGCCAATACATGAGCTTGCACACGGACTTATGGCTTATGCTCTCGGCGACAGAACTGCAAAAAACCAGGGACGACTATCCTTAAATCCGCTTGCACATCTAAATCCTATAGGCACAGTTATGATTTTTCTTTTCGGCATAGGATATGCAAATCCTGTTCCCGTTAATCCGAGAAATTTCAAAAATGTAAAGGGTGGTATGGCACTTACTGCTCTTGCCGGACCGTCGGCAAATCTTCTTATGGGATTTATTTCTGTTTGGGGCTACTACATTTTTGCAAGAGTCGGTGCGGGCAATTCATTTTTGTATGCAGTTGCAATGTTCTTTTTGTATGCCGCACAGATTAATGTAATGCTTGCAGTGTTCAATCTTCTTCCTATTCCACCGCTTGACGGTTCAAAAATTGTTGCCGCAGTTTTGCCCGATAAAGTGTATTACAAATATATGATGTATGAAAGATACATTATGATTGCACTTATGGTGCTTTTGTTTATCGGTGTTCTTGACACTCCGATTAGCTATTTAACAAGTATATTAATGAGATTTATATCAATCATTCCCGCATTGGTTTTTGGATAATTTATGGAAAGTATAACTTACAAAATTGAAGTATTTGAAGGACCTATGGACCTCTTGCTTCATTTGATAAACAAGCACAAACTGAATATTAACGACATTCCTATTGTCGAGCTTGTAAATCAATATCTCGACTATGTTCGCCAAATGGAAAAGGCTGACTTTGATGTCGCAGGTGACTTTCTTGAGATGGCGGCGAGATTGATTTATATTAAAACGGTTTCGCTTTTGCCACGTCATGAGGAAGCCGAAAAGCTAAAAAAAGAGCTTACCGGAGAACTTATTGATTATCGTGATTGCAAAATTCTCGCAAAAAAGCTAAGTGAATCTACCGATGGCTTCTCAAGACACATCAGACAGGCACAAGAGGGCTGGGTAAATTACGATTATGAGCGTTTTCACGAAAGCGAGGAGCTTTTGCAGGCATACATAAACGCCGCCGGAAAGGCACAGCGAAGACTTCCGCCTCCTATTGACAGCTTTAAGGGAATTGTAGCGAGAAAATTTGTTGCAGTTGCATCAAAGGTAAGAACTGTTATGCGTAGGCTATGGAGCGGAAATAAGGTTAAATTCCTAACCTTGTTTGAAGGTTCAAAATCAAAATCGGACATTGTTGCAACATTTCTTGCGGTTTTGGAGCTTGCAAAGACGAAAAGAATAACTATTGACGGTGATTTTAAGAATCCTGAGGTACAAATAATTAATGATTCAAATTATGATGTAAATGAGGTAGAAGGCTTTGAATAAAACCGAAAAAATTATTTCATCGATTGAAGCAATGCTTTTTGCGGCGGGCGACCCTGTTGAAGTAACGAAGCTTGCAGACATTCTTGAAATTGATATAGAAACGGCAGAAAAAATGCTCGGCTATCTTTCGGCACAATATGATGAGAGAAATTCCGGTATTATGCTGATTAGAATAGAAAACAAATATCAGCTTTGTACTCGTGAGGAATACAACGAAGAAGTACGTAAGCTAATGGAAATAAAGAAAAATGCACCGCTGAGTAATGCGGCATTTGAGGTTTTGGCAATAATAGCTTATAATAAAAGCGTTACAAGGAGCTTTGTTGAACAGGTTAGGGGAGTTGATTGCTCAGGACCTATTTCTTCACTTGTTCAAAAGGGACTTATCGAGGAAAAAGGCAGACTTGATTTACCCGGAAGACCTCTCGTGTATGGCACTACGGATAGATTTTTGAGATGCTTTTCACTTAATTCTCTTGATGATTTGCCGGAGCTTCCCAAATCTGACGAGGTCGAACAAATAACGCAGGACGCTAACCAAACCTCACTTTTTGACAACAAATCAGACGACAGTGCAAATGAAGAGATTGCTTCGACTGACGACGGTAAGGAGGAGTAAATGAAAGTATTTTTGATTATATTAGCAGTTCTTATTTTGCTTTTTGCAATTATTCTTTCTCTTTCCGCCGAAGCAACGATTATTTACGATAAGGGATGGAAAACAAGCGTACAGGTTTTGTTTATCAAAAAGGATATTGAACTTGGAAAATTAATAAACTTTATTCTTTTTCCCGACAAAGCAGGTAAGCAGGCAGCTGAAGAAAAAAAGAAGAAGAAAGAAAATAAAGAAAATAAAGAAAATAAAGAAACTGACGGTCAAGAGCAAAAGGAAGCTAAAAAGCCTGTTCAAAGCACCGGGGCACAGCCTACTGACGAAGCTAAGACTGAGCAACAGCCTGAAGCAAAAAAGCAGAATTTTATTACTAAGCTAATTGACGAAGAGGGCATTGTAGGTATATTGACTCTTGTTTCAAATTTACTTGAAACCGTGTCAACAGCAATGACAACTTTATTTAGGGGTTTGCATATTTACTCATTATATGTTAAAATGATTATAGG
>CAMFQI010000034.1 GCA_945980015.1 uncultured Eubacterium sp.
TTGTAAAGCCGGGCGATGTAGTCGCTGTAAAGGAAACAAGCAAAACAACAGACGAGTTCAAGACTCTTGCTGAAACAAATGCCGCTCGCCCTGTTCCGAAGTGGATTGAGGCAGACGCAAACGCTATGACAGCAAAGGTTGTTGCACTTCCCGAAAGAGAAGAAATCGCAACTCCTGTTGAAGAGCACTTGATCGTTGAGTTCTACTCTAAATAATAAATTAGCAAAACTAATTCGTTATTTAGCGAAAGCAAAACTAATTTTAGGAGGCTTTTAGATGATTGAAATTGATAAGCCTAATATCGAAATAGTAGATTTATCTACTCAGGGAAGCAGAAGCGTCGGAAGATTTGTTGTTGAACCTCTCGAAAGAGGCTTCGGCACAACTCTCGGAAACTCAATGAGAAGAGTTCTTCTTTCCTCACTTCCGGGCTACGCTATCACTTCCGTTAAGATTGACGGTGTACAACACGAATTCACAACAATTCCTCACGTAAAAGAGGATGTTACCGAGATAGTTCTTAACCTTAAGAATGTAATCTTAAAGATTCATGACGAGGAAGCTAAAACCCTTTATATCAATGCAAAGGGTGAGGGCGAGATTACAGCTGCAGACATTCAGCATGACGGCAGTGTTGAAATTCTTAATCCTGAGCTTCACCTTGCATATCTTGAAGACGGTGCAGAGGTTACTATGGAGCTTACTGCCGACAACGGCAGAGGATATGTTCCTTGCGACCGTAATAAGCAGATTATGGATTTGCCTATCGGCACAATCGCAATTGACTCTATTTATACCCCTGTATTAAAGGTAAACTATACTGTTGAGAATACCCGTGTAGGACAGCAGACAGACTTCGACAAGCTTATTCTTGACGTAGAAACAGACGGAACAATTCCTGCTGATGAGGCTGCGTCATTGGCTGCAAAGATTTTGAACGAGCATCTTAACCTCTTTGTTGACCTTTCGGAAGAAATGGGCAATGCAGAGATTATGGTAGAGAAGGATGACGACGGAAAAGAAAAGGTACTCGAAATGACTATCGAAGAGCTTGACCTTTCTGTTCGTTCGTTCAACTGCTTGAAGAGAGCCGGAATAAATACTGTTGAAGATTTGATTGGAAAATCTGAAGAAGATATGATGAAAGTCAGAAACCTTGGTCGTAAGTCACTGGACGAAGTAGTTGGTAAGCTTGCTTCTCTTGGTTTCAAACTTAGCAAGGAAGAAGACTAAAAGGAGGGAATTTCAATGCCAGGTAGCAGAAAACTCGGTCGTCCTACCGACCACAGACAGGCTATGCTCAGAGGATTAGTTACTTATCTTCTCGAAAACGGCAAAATTGAAACAACCGTTACCAGAGCGAAGGAAGTTCGCGCAATGGCTGAGAGAATGATTACTCTCGGCAAGGAGAACACACTTCATTCAAGAAGACAGGCACTTGCTTATGTTACAAAGGAAGATGTCGTTAAAAAGCTTTTTGATGAGATTGCTCCTAAGTATGAAGATAAAAACGGTGGTTACACTCGTATAATTAAAACAGGCCCTCGTAGAGGTGACGCTGCAGAGATGTGCATCATCGAGCTTGTTTAATTAACTAAAACTCTTTAACGCTTTGACTGTTCACAGTCAAAGCGTTTTCTTATTGTAAAAGAATGTGTATTGTGGTATAATATTTTGGAATAAATTATTTTGGAGTAAAATTATGACCTTATTAGTTCTTGACGGAAACAGTATTATAAACCGTGCGTTTTACGGCATAAAGCTGCTGACAAATAAGCAGGGTGAGTACACAAATGCAATATACGGCTTTTTGAATATGATGAACAGATTTGAGGAAATGTGTAAGCCCGATGCAGTTTGTGTTGTGTTTGATATGCACGCTCCTACCTTTCGCCATAAGATGTATGACGCATACAAGGCAGGCCGTCACGCTATGCCCGATGAGCTTCGCTCACAAATGAAGGTGCTAAAAAATCTTCTCAAGCTATTGGGCATAAAGATTATTGAATGTGAGGGCTGGGAGGCTGATGATATTCTTGGTACTCTCGCAAGAGTATGCAGAGAAAAGGGCAATTCCTGTTATCTTGCAACGGGCGATAGGGATAGCTTACAGCTTGCACACGACGGCGTAAAGGTTTTGCTCGCAAGAACAAAGAGTACAGACATTATGGACGAAAAAGCAATATTTGACGAATACGGCGTTGAGCCTGTTGATTTAATTCAGGTTAAGGCGTTGCAGGGTGACAGCTCCGACAATATTCCCGGCGTTCAGGGTATAGGTCCAAAAACTGCACTTGATTTGATAGCAAAATACAAAACCGTTGATTATATTTACGAAAATCTTGACTCTCTTGATATAAAAGCCGGAGTAAGAAGCAAGCTCGAAGCAGGCAGGGATAATGCATATCTCTCGTTGAAGCTGGGCGAGATTGTAACCGATGCTCCGATAAATACGGATATAAACGAATATATCGTATCCGAGGGTGATAAGCAGGGTGCGGCGGCTGAGTTTATAAGACTTGAGCTTTTCAGCTTAATGGATAAATTCGGCTTGGACGCTAACGAGGGCATCAGTGCAAGCGTTGAAGAAGAAATTAAGCCCCGTGTAATTGAGCGCCTTACCTGTGTTGACGCAGATTATCTGCTTGAAAAAATCGGAAACAATGACGCATATTATTATCCCGATATTGTTGAAAACGAGATAGTTGATTTGTATTTCAGCTTTGACGATACAGTGATTGTTATGCCGTCGGATACACCGGAATTCAAGTATTTTGTACGCAATTTCTTTGAAAATGAAAACTGTAAAAAGTATACCTATAATTCAAAATTTTCTCATAGACTTGCCTGCAAATTAGGTGTTGAATGCAAGAATATTTGCGGTGATTTGATGCTCGGTGCCTATCTTTTGAAGCCGTCGGATAACAATTATTCCGTTGAGCATTTAGGCATTGAATACGGCGTAAGACAACCTGAATATAAAAATGCACTCGGTCACGGCGACGAAAAGGTTATTGCCGCCGCAATGATTAAGCCGCTTTTTGATAAAACGAATGAGCTTTTGTGCGAAGCAAACCAAATGAAGCTTCTGACCGAAATTGAGCTTCCGCTTGCAAGAGTGCTTGCAAAAATGGAGACAGAGGGCTTTTGCGTTGATAAGCAGGGTATAGAGGATTTCGGAAAGAGACTGTCCGGCAGAATAGACGAACTTGTAAAGCTTATTTACGACGAGGTCGGATATGAGTTTAATATTAATTCACCTAAGCAGCTCGGTGTTGCTCTCTTTGAGGACTTGGGACTTCCTGCAAAGAAAAAGACCAAGAGCGGTTATTCAACAAACGCCGAGGTGCTTGAGGAATTAAGAAGCGCAAATCCCGTTGTTGAGCATATTTTGGAGTACCGTTCTCTTACTAAGCTTAAATCAACCTATTGCGACGGTCTTATAAAAGCAGTTGCAAGCGACGGCAGAATACACACGTTCTTCAATCAGGTTGAAGCGAGAACAGGTAGAATAAGCTCGCTTGAGCCGAATTTACAAAATATTCCGATACGCACCGAGCTTGGCAGAGAAATGCGTAGATTTTTTGTTGCCGACGAGGGTAAAGTACTTGTTGACGCCGATTACAGCCAGATTGAACTGCGTGTTTTGTCCGATTTGGCGAATGACGAAAATATGATTAACGCATTCAATAGTGGCGAGGATATTCATACTGCAACAGCGGCGCAGGTTTTCAATATGCCCAAGGAATTTGTAACTAAGCAAATGCGTTCGTCTGCAAAGGCGGTCAACTTTGGCATTGTTTACGGCATAGGCGCTTTCAGTCTTGCAAAGGATATCGGCGTAACTCGTAAACAAGCTCAGGAATATATTGACAGCTATCTTGCAACCTATAGTGGTGTCAAGGATTATATGCAAAGGGTAATTGAGCTTGCAAAGGATAAGGGCTATAGCGAAACCTTGTTTAATCGTAGAAGATATTTGCCCGAGCTTAATTCAAGCAATCATATGATTAAAGCGGCAGGCGAACGAATTGCACGCAATATGCCTATTCAAGGCACTGCCGCCGATATAATAAAGATTGCCATGATTAAGGTTGACGAAAGACTGTCAAGGGAGAATGTCGACGCAAGGCTTATTTTACAGGTACACGACGAGCTTATTGTCGAGTCGTCCGAAAGCGATAGCCAAAGAGTGCTTGAAATCTTAACCGAAGAAATGGAAAACGCCTGCAAAATGAAAGTAAAGCTTCGTGCAGACGGATGTATAGGTAAAACTTGGTATGACGCCCATTAAGGCAAATCTTCTTGAGCTATGCTGCGTTATTGACAAAAATCCACTCGGTCACATACAGAAGTATGCTCCCGTCGATGAATTTTCGTCAAAGCCTTGCCTAACGAAAGAATCTTCACCTTAATATACAGGATTTATTATTATGGAAATAATTATTGAAAATATGAAACCACACCATCTTGACGGTGTTGTAAACATCGAAAATATCTGCTTTGCTAGTCCGTGGTCAAGGGCTGATTTAGAGCAGCAATTAAATCTTGACACCTCGCATTTTGCCGTTGCAACGCTTGACGGAAATGTTGTCGGCTATATGGGATTGCAGATATTTTCCGGTGAGGGCTATGTTACCAATGTTGCAGTTTTGCCCGAATATCGCAGACAGGGAATTGCAAAAATGTTAATCGAAAAGCAACTGCAAAACGAGATGTCATTCATCACTCTCGAGGTGCGTGAAAGCAACCTGCCTGCAATAAAGCTCTATGAATCCTGCGGCTTTGAAAATGTCGGCATACGCCCGAAATTCTATTCCAACCCCACCGAAAACGCAATCATAATGACACGTTATTTCACGGAGTAAATATGGAACAAAACAAGAAAAATATTGATTATATAAAACGGTATTTGCGTGAATATTCCAAGACGTCAAAGGTTGCAAAAAGCGTTTCGTTTGACGAGGGAGAAAGCAGTAACGCTCCGGATTATTTGCTTGATTGCATTATGCGTTGCGATGGCTTTTATGCGACTGTTTGCTACACCCAAAGCTATAAAAATTCCTTGAAATTAACCATTGCTTTTTCAGGTTGTGATTATGCGTTCAGTACATTTGATATTTTGAATGTGATTGAAGCGGACGATTATGATACATATAATTTTACTGATTGTGAAGACGAAAAAAGTATTGAATTTGCACTAAAAAAGATAACAAAATATATCGACACTTACGGCTATGATATTACCCGTATTGTCCCTAGCGGAAAGCTTTCAAGGTTGAAAAAGCTGTACGAGGAGGACAGGGAGGTTATTTTCGGACCTTTCTGGCTGAGTGATAATGAATATAAAGAAAATGATGAATATCGCATTGTCTCAGGCTCGTTCGATACAAAAAAGAATAAAGAAAAGCTCATAAAAAAACTTGAGGGCATGGACAGTCTTACCCATTTTGACCAAAGAAAGCTGGATTACCTGAAAAATTATGATTATTTGCAGGACAGCGAATCGCAAGACCCTAATCAAGTGCTGAAAAGTATCAAGAAAAAGGTTTATATTCCTGTTGCTATTTCGTTTTCGGTTGTTGCGATTATTCTCGAAATTGCATTAAGGCTTGTAATATTCGGCGATGCGTTTGTGATAAATGATATTGACGAAAGATTGCTCGGCGGAATATCGGAATTTATTTTTCCGTATGTCTGTTTTGTAGGTGCGTTTGCACTTTTAGGAGTAATTCTTGTAGGTAAGCCAATTGTGTATTGCCTGTCGCCAAACTCAACAAAAACCTATGTAAAAGAAAAACTTTTCAAAAAGCCGAATCTTGTGTCTTGCATTATCGAGGCAGTAGTGGTTTTGTGTATTGCAGCAGTATGTATGGTATCACCGCTTTCAAATGTCGGTTTCGGCGAGGATAGAATTATTGATTTTGAACGCATTAAGACTTATACATATTCCTATGATGAAATAAAGATTTATCGTGTTATGGGACGGTATAATTCTCAGGGAATTATCGAAGCGTTTCCTGACGACGAGGTGTATTATTATCTCGGTACACCTGATTATTTTTCTAATTACATACCTATGGTATACGAAAACGATGAAGATGATAAAAAGCTAAAAGAAATATTGTCGGCGCATAATGTAGAAATTATTGAAATTGAAGTATACGAGGATTTAGAAGCCTTATATAATCATTGAGGTAAAAATGAAAAAGAAGGAAAATAAGAAAAAAATTAATTTAGTTGACCAAGCAAACGGGTATTTTGACGATTACTTAAAGCCGAGAGTGAAATCATATAAAGCACAGCATATTGCAAATGAGGATGAAAATGAGTATGTTGAAGCTGTTGTTGAATATGACGGCTATAATGCTCATTTCAGGATTGATATTACCCTTGATTGTGCTGATAGCTTGAACTTGTATTTCTCATACCCGAATTGCGAAATGGAATTTAGCATAGATGATTTATTCAATACCCTTGAAATAAACGACTTTAACGAAAATTCTTTAGATTTCGGTGAAGAAGATTCTTGCAAGAATGTCGGACAAGCCTTTGATGGTGCATTTGAGTTTTTGAATAAGTATGATTATGATATACGAAAAGCGGGCGAGAGTGCTAATCTTTCGTATATGATACAGCTTCATAATGAGGATGAAGAATACTACAAAAATATGAAGGTTAGTAAGATAATTAAGCTTTCATTATTAGAAGCAAAGATGTTCAAAACCAAAAAGGAAAAGGACAAGAATGCTTTTCTTAATTATACCGACAAGCTATCTGCCGAAATAGGTCTTGATAATTCAACTAAACGCCTCGTGAATTACTTGAAGCAGGGATACAATATCCCCGATGTTAAGAATGACAGCAGTAATGATTACGATTCAAAATTCGGGAAGAAAACAGTCTTGTCATATATGATTTGTGATATTATCGGTCTTGTTGTTTGCGCAATGATGGTTTTAGGCGATAGAATTATTATGTCAGGCAAAGGTATAGTATTGGGCGACGATATATTATCTATAATAATCGGCATTGGGGTACCCGGCTTAATTTTGGGATATCTGCTGACAAGACTTTTTGCAACCAAAATTATGATAGCCCTTATGCCGAACGAAGAAAAAGACGTAATAATAGGATACAGAAAAAAGAGATTTGATGATTTGAATTTTTTTGAAAAAATATTTTCAAAATATCTTGCACCTGTTTTGGCAATAATTGTATTCTTGATTTTAACAATGTTTTCTATGTCGTCGGTATGTGTAACAGAAAACGGCATTATCGACCATTCTATGTTTTCAAATAATGAATACGCTTATGAAGAAGTTGATGTTTTTCTCGAAAAGGGATATTATGAAGACGGAGAATACTATGAGTACGATTATCCGTACTATACCTTTGTTACAGATGACGGGAACAATATTTCAACAGGCGAAATAAGAAACGATGAAGATGTAAAATATCTTGAAGAACAATTTGCAAAACGAAATATTAACCCACTTATTTTGAACGAAGACAGCGAAGAATTAAAGGAAAAGGAATAATGAAAATTTTAGGAATTGAGTCCTCCTGCGACGAAACTGCGGCGGCAGTAGTCGAGGACGGAAGAAAAGTATTATCAAATGTAATAGCAACCTCACTCAACGAGCATAAGCTATATGGCGGCGTTGTGCCTGAGATTGCCTCACGCCGTCACGCAGAAAGCATTAGCGGTGTTGTGGAGCAGGCATTGAAAGACGCAAATTGCACAATGGACGATATTGAAGCAGTTGCCGTTACCTATGCGCCCGGTCTTATCGGCTCACTTTTGGTTGGCGTAGGCTTTGCAAAGGGACTTGCGCTTGCGTGCGAAAAACCGCTTGTGCCCGTTCATCATCTTCGAGGTCATATTGCTTCTAATTATATTTCAAGTGATATTGAACCGCCGTTTCTTTGCCTCGTGGTAAGCGGAGGTCACAGCCATATAGTTGCCGTAAAATCTTATACCGATTTTGATGTTATCGGAAAAACACGTGACGATGCGGCGGGCGAAGCACTCGATAAGGCAGGTCGTACGATGAAGCTTGAATATCCCGGTGGTGTAAGCATAGATAAGATTTCACCTCAGGGCGACGAAAACGCTTTTGCTTTTCCAAAACCGAGAGTTGCTAATTCACCCTATGACTATTCATTC
>CAMFQI010000035.1 GCA_945980015.1 uncultured Eubacterium sp.
GCTCGGAGATGTGTATAAGAGACAGGAAAATACATAGGAACCTTTGCTAAAGTCAATGCGATTACCTTTAATGCGTCGGTGTCGTTTGTGTCTTCGTGATATTTTTCCAACGCTTCTTCCAAAATGCCGAGTAATTGTTCTTCACTGTATTTCTTCTTGCTGTCGGTGTTGGTTTTATAAAATGTGTATTCCTTTACCTTTGAAAAGCTTATGACATCATCACAATAAAGCTCGTACTTTGTATTTTGCTCAAGCCTTTTACCGTTAAGATAAGTTCCGTTTGTTGAGCCTTTGTCCATAATAAACCAACAAGAGTGTTCAAAATATAATGATGCCTGAATTCGAGATATATAGTTGTTGCTTATTTGAAGCTCACAGCTGTCGCTTTTTCCGACATCTAATTTGTCACCCTGAATTTCGATGTATTCGTTTGCGTCATTGTCATAAAGCTTTATTATATTATCAAATAGTACACGAGTAATGCTTGATGGTAAACGAACATATTTATAAGTTGAATCATATATTTCTTCACTATATGAGAGCACTTCAAAATTGCAGTTTATACAATAATCAGATCCAGGTGTATGTTTAAGTGTTCTTTGATTGCAGTTTGGACATATATCAAGTTCAGAATCCGTATTCAAAGCTTTCCCGCAATATATACAAAAATTGCTGCCGGAATTAACTTCTTTTCCACAATAAGGGCAAAAATTATGCTCAATTATTTCTACATCTTTTTTATCTTTACCGTCCATATATCTATTAATTTCTTTTCCTCTCATTTCCTTTATCATCAAGGACGCTAAGGTATTCATTCCGTCTGAATTCGGATGCGTGCCGTCTATCGAGTCATAAGGGGTATGGTAATTGTACAAGTCAATAACCTTACACTTATGCATATACGCCGTTTCCATAATGATTTGATTATACGTTTCTATGTGCATTTTAGCGGGAGCATAAGGAAATTCAAACGACGGATTTGACGACATAAATGTTGTATTGAGCGTGCAACACCAAATTTCAGCATTAGGATAATTTGACATGATTTTTGATAACATTTGCGAGTAAGCAAAATCAAATGAATTGCAATGAAAATCATCGCCTAAAATATTATCAGCATAACAAGTGCTTGCGCCGAATGCCCAATCGTTTGTGCCGAGATATACTATGATAACATCGGGCTTTACATTGTTGATGTGCAGACTGCCTGTTCTTTCGTTTGAGCAACCTGACGGAAAGAGTACTTCGTTATCTGGCAGTCTTGTTACTCTGCTTCCCGACCACGAATTATTAACAAGCAGCTCGCCGCCGAAGAAATCTATGACCTTGCCCCACCAAGTGTCCTGCATTTCCTTAATGTTGGCTCTTTCACTGCTTTCGCCGTCGTAGAAAACATTGTAGCCCTTTGGGTTAAATCCCGCAAGAGTGCTTATGGAATCTCCTAAAACAGAAAATTGCTTTTTGTAATATTTATTATTGAATTTCCAATTTTTATAATCGGATAAAATACTAAAATCATCGCAAATTGACCTGAGCGGCTCAATTAAAGGAGGCTCTGGCATCTTCAATACAGCTTGCATATAGTCCGCAAAGAATTCTTTATAAAAGATTTCATAATTATAGTTGTTTGAATAATTGCTTTTTATCGCAAAAACTATTTTTTTGAAAAAGTACTCATAAATATTTTCATCAATTACCTCGTGAAATGCTTTAGCCACAATCTCCGGCGGATTTTTGAACGCACCGCAACCGAAGGCACCGAGTATAATAACCTCAACGCCGTTATCAATTGCCGCTTCAAAAATATTCTTTATTCTGCCTTTGAACAGTTCTTTAAGCGCAGTGGGGTTTGTGTATTTTCGTTTTGCAATATACGGTGCCGCACATGTGATAACGTCAACCTTAAACCAATCTTCTTTTGGCATAAGCCGAGGAACGGCACTGTCATCCTTAAACACAGTAACGTCCTTTGTGTAAATAAGTCTGTCGGAGAAAAAGCTGTTTGATATATTTCTGTTATACAAATAATATTCGTCATAGGTGTTCTCATTGCTTATGCACGGGTATAGATTACTGCTTCGGCACAGACATTCCTCCTGAGCCGTTGCACCGTTATGTACACCGCCGCCGGGATTATGCGGGTTTGCGAAATTCAAAACGGCGGTTTTCCCGTATTTCAAATATTGCTTTGCCGCATTGAAGCTTGTTGTTGCTTCAAAGATTATAAAATCAAAAATATCGAAATGATTTTCATTTCGCACTATTCGGTTTTGGGATATGAAATTTTCTCTGTATACTCTGTTTGAAAGAATTGCATTTTCGGTTTCAGCCTTCAGGATACTGTTCGATATATTAACCGAATCAAGAAAGCATTGTATTAATTCGTTATTAGCCATAGCTTTTTACCTTAATTTCTTAATGAGATTTTGAATAGTCTTCCTTATTATAATCGCTCAAGGAGTGTGAGCAGGAATTGATAAACACGCACAACGCCGGCAATTTCCATTTTTTCCTTTGATGTATGGATATCCAAAAGGTTGGAACCGAAGCTGATGCAGTCGAGTCCCTTGATTTTACTGCTGAATATACCGCATTCAAGACCTGCGTGAATAGAGACGATTTCGGGCTTTACACCGTATTGTTCACGGTAGACTTCCCGACAGAGCTCCTGCAGTCTTGAGCCTTTTTTGAATTCCCACGCAGGATAATTTCCGAATGAATTTACTGTCGCATTATGCGATTTTGCGAGGTCTTCAATCTCGTTATGAAGTGCAACTTTTTCGTCATCAATATTTGAACGAATCGAAAATGTCATAACGATTTTATCGTCCTCGGTGCGAATTATTCCGAGATTTGACGAGGTTTGCACAAGTCCGGGAATATCCCTGCTCATAGCCCTAACGCCGTTTGTAACGCTTGATAAAAACGGTATTACTTCACCTTCAAAGCCGTTTTTATGCTCAACCTCATTTGCTGAAATTTCAAGATTATTTTCAACGCCCGAATATTCGTTTTCAATTTTCTCACGGCAAAATTCGACTGCTTTTTGAACGGCGTTAACATCGTTTGTATTAACGGTTGCACGGCACTCAAAGGGGATTGCGTTGTCCTTTTGACCGCCGTTAATCGAAGCAAGGCAAATATCGACTTTTTCGTTCACGGCGGCAAGAAGCCTGCCCATAAGAATTACGGCATTTGCTCTGCCTTTGTCAATTTCAATGCCGCTGTGACCACCCGTTAAGCCCTTGATTGCAATTTCAATACTGTGAGAAAAGTCATTTGAAGCGGCTTCTTTTTTCATTTCAACAACTAATGTTTCGCCGCCTGCACAACTGACAGTGAATTTTCCTTCGTCCTCGGAGTCGATATTGAGCAGGTACTGTCCCTTTAAGCCCGACATATCCATAGCATTTGCACCGAGCATTCCGACCTCTTCGTCGGTTGTGAAAACACATTCTAAGTCGGGATGAGTTATACTGTCGGAGTCCAAAACCGCAAGCGCCATAGCAACCGCTATACCATCGTCGCCGCCGAGCGTTGTACCTTTTGCAAAAACGTATTCGCCGTCGCAGTCAAGAGGGATACCTTGATTTTCAAAATCAATATTTATTCCCTCGTCCTTTGCACAAACCATATCAAGATGGCCTTGAATAATAACGGTGGCGTCGCCCTTGTAATCGGGTGATGCGTTCTTTTTTATGACAACATTGTTATGAGCATCTCTTGAGTATTCAAGACCGTGGTCTTTTGCAAAATCAACAACATATTTCGCAATTTTGTCCGTGTTGTATGAGCCGTGGGGAATAGCGCATATTTCCTCAAAATAACGAAAAACCGCCCTCGGCTCCAAATTGTTAAGAATCATATCCGACCCGCCTAAAAAAGTATATTACTATTATATTAAAGCACAATGTGTTTATTAAAACAAGTCTAAAAGTGTTTTGTTTTTAAGTTAAACTGTATATGAACAATTTGCAAAATTTGTATATGTGTGTTATATTATTAGAAAACAATACGAAAGGTAAAGGCGTGAATATGCACGCTTAAAGAATTTTTATGATAAAAGCATTACCGAAATCAAAAATGTACCGTTACTGCCTTGCGGATATTGCCAAGGGATTTTTTAACGGTATGATAGGAAACTACTTGCTCTACTTTTTTCAGCCGACGGTAAAAAGCGGTCTGCCTAATCTTTTGCCGCAGAATAAATTATTGGGATTTATAACAGTAATGGCGTTGATTACGGGTATAGGAAAGGTTGTTGACGCTGTTACCGACCCGCTTGTTGCAACTCTTTCGGACAGATGCAATCATAAGGCGGGCAGGCGTATGCCGTTTTTGAGATTTGCGGCAATACCGTATGCACTCTCGCTTTTGCTCATTTTTTATGCGCCGTTTAGCGACGGCTCCGTAGGTAACGCAATTTGGGTGGGCTTTTTCCTCGTTGCATATTATGTGTCGTATACTTTTTTCTTTATTCCCAGAAACGCTCTTGTGCCTGAAATAATACCCGACGCCAATGTCAGAGTCGGATATTATACGGTAAGCACCGTATTCTTTATGGGTTCAAGCGCATTTATGTACGGCGCAACGTTGTTTGTCAATTTGCTCAAGGACGCAGGACTGTCGTCGCTTTGGGCGTGGAGATGCGTGTTTACCGTTTTTGTTGCAATCGGCTTAATTTGTTTGCTTCTAAGTGCGTATGCCTTTAACGAAGAGGACTATGTACAGGGCAGTACAAAGCCGAAGGACTCTGTTATTAAGTCGTTCGGTATAGTTTTGAAAAATCGTAATTTTGTTGTTTTCAGCCTCGGAGATTTGTTCAGCTATATTTCTTTGTGCTTTTTTGAGTCCGCAATGCTTTACTATATTACAATGCTTCTCAATATTGAGGAAAGCAAGGTGTTTTACGTTTTGCTTGCGGCTATTGTAACGGCGATTTGTCTGTTTCCGGTTATCGTTAAAATTTCGAGAAAATTCAACAAGAAAATGCCGCTGATTATAGCGAGTGTTTTGTTCACACTGGTGTTTGCGATTATTTATGTAGGTGATAAAATTGCCGCAATGTTTGTAGGCTATGAGCTTGTTTTAGGCATCATTGTCGGAATACTTGTTGCTTTTCCGTTTGCGGCAATCAATATTCTTCCGCAGTCCGTTATTTCGGATATTATTCAGCTTGACTGTCTTGAAAAGGGCGTTAACAGAGAGGGTATATTCTCGGCGGTTAAAACGTTTCTTGAAAAAATCGCAGTTAGCGTTGCAATGATTATTGTATCGAGCGTGCTTGCAGTCGGAGCTGCGGCAGACGAGTCTGTCGGTATGCAGGGCGTTAAGCTGACGGGCGTTTGTGCAGGTGTATTCAGCCTGTTGTCGCTTGTTATGTTTATTATTTACGACGATAAAAGAGTTACCGAGGGCATTAAGAAATTCAGCAACAAGGAGAACGAAAAATGAAAAAACGAGCTTTAGCACCTGAAAAAAGCAGAAAAAATGTATCGTCAAAAACGCTTGAGGAATACACCGATACATTGTCGCAAATGATAAACTGCAAAACCGTATTTACTCATAACGACGAAAACAAGGCGGAATTTGAAAAATTCTACAAAATCCTTGAGGAGCGTTTCCCGACACTTACTCAAAGGGCTGAACGCTTAACCTTTGGAAGCGGCTGCTTTGTATATATAATCAGAGGTAAAAATGCCCAAAAAAATATTATGCTTATGTCACATCACGACGTTGTCGAGGGTGGGGAGGATTGGCATACCGAACCTTTTTGTGCAACAATCAAGGACGGCGCAATGTACGGCAGAGGCACTATTGACACAAAAACACCGTTGTTCGCTGAGCTTCAGGCTTGCGAGGAATTGCTCAAAGAAAATTATGCCTTTGACGGTATAAATCTTTATATCGGTTCATCGAATAACGAAGAAACCTGCGGCGACGGAATGGTGCTTGCAACGGAGTATTTCAGCAAAAACGGTATTCATTTTGAAGCCGTTTTCGACGAGGGCGGCGCAATAACAACAGGTATGGTGCCGAGTGTTAAGGAAAAGAGCGCAATGGTTGCCGTTCACGAAAAGAGCAGGCATATGTACCGCTGTACCGTTAAGAAGGTACAAAAGGGACACGGCGGCTTAAATCAGACAAGCAGTAATCCCATATCGCAAATGACGGCGTTTATCCACGAGGTTGAAAGCAGTAAAATTTATAAAAGCTCACTTTCAAGCGAGGTGAGGGGAACCTTTGAAGTTCACGCTCCGTATATGCAATTCCCGTTAAATGTTGTAATGGGGAACATAAGCCTGTTTGCTCCGGTAATAAAAAAGGTTATGCAAAAAATGCCGCCTGCAAGGGCAATGCTTTCGACAAGCGTTGCGTTTACGACAATATCGGGAGGCTCGCCGCTTGACCCTCAAATTGCGGCAAAGGAGGTCACTTCGACAATGTTTTTGCGTTGTATACGAGAGGACGACCTCTACCAAGGACTTGAAAAAATCAAGAAAATTGCCGCAAAGCACGGCGTGGAGATTGAGGAAATCGAGCGTGATTACTGTCAGCCTACAGATTGGAAAACAAAGCAGTTCAAAATGCTTGAGAGCGTCATAAACGATGTTTTTCCCGATGTAATCGTCGCACCGTTTTTGCTCGTTGCCGGAACGGACGCAAGGCGTTTTACCGATGTTGCGGACAATATTTTCCGCTTCGCACCGATTGATTTGAACCAAGAGCAGTACGCCTCTGTTCACGGCGCAAATGAACATATTATGCTCCAAAATGTCGGACAATGCGTCTGCTTTTATAAAGAGCTTATCAGAAAATTCACAGTATAAAACAAAAAGCCGACCGGTTTGTTCAAAATCGGTCGGCTTTCTTGTGTCATACTTTTATATATCGCTGATTTTTACTGTTTGGTTTATCGGAGATTGTCATTTTAACTATACCTTGTTTAAGCGCAGGATTCATATAGTTTTTTCTAAATGTTTCTTTGGACTTCAATCCGAGTTTTGCCATTATTTCGTTTGCCGAATAAGGAATATCGTATTCCATAACATCAAGCATTTTAATAACATAGCCTGAAAACATTTCGGTATTCAGACTAAATTGAGCTATTATTTCGTCAAGCACCTTATCAATTTGCTCAAGCATAAATTCTATAAATACATTTGAATTACCGTTTGTATGACATTTTGATATTGCTTCATAGTATCCGTCCTGAAATTTTTCTATTTGACTTTCAATAGGGATATATTCGAAAACGCTCTTCCATTTTGTTAAAATTGCACTGTGCCAAAGCCTTGCCATTCTTCCGTTTCCGTCTGAATACGGATGGATAAAAACAAATTCATAATGAAATACCGCTGATAAAATCAATGGATGAAGATTATCCTTTTCTCTGTTCATCCAATCAAAAAGCTGAGTCATTAAATCCGGTACAAGTGTTGCAGGCGGAGCCATAAAAATACATTTATCACCGCTGAAAACACCCTCTTCACCTTTGCGAAAAGCACCCGACTCATCAACAAGATATTTCGTCATAACAGCATGCATAGAATTTAGCTCGTTAATACTGTAAGGATTTACGGAAGTTATTTTTTCATATGCTTCATACGCATTTTTAACCTCCTGTATTTCCTTTTTTTCACCAAGCACCAAATGTCCGTCAATAACATCACGCACCTGAGAAAGCGACAGCGAATTTGCTTCAATCCTCAATGATGAATGAACAGAACGTATCTTGTTGTTTTTTCTCAAATGCGGCTTTGATTGTAAATTATTTTGAAAATTGATATTCCCGATTTTTTCCGATATGCTACTGACATAAGACAACATTTTGTTTGTTATTTCAAACGGCGGTGTATAGTTTTCCAAATCAATCACTCCTCCTCAACTTGCTTATTATCTTGCTTACTTTCTTGCTTATTATAGCAATTCTTATGTTATTTTTCAAGCAAAAATAGTGTTTTATCAAAAATTCTTATAATTGTAAAGCTTTAATTCCTATAATTGTGATTTTTTAGAAAAATATAAAAATTTTTTCAAAAAAGGGGCATTTTCATTTCTTTTTATTTTTTCTTTTTGATACAATTATATTAGGTAGTGAATATTA
>CAMFQI010000036.1 GCA_945980015.1 uncultured Eubacterium sp.
TTCCTCTACGTCTCGTGGGCTCGGAGATGTGTATAAGAGACAGGTGTAAGCCATAAGTTTATGCAACAAGAAGGAGATTTTTATGGAAAAGCTAAAGGTTGGAATTATCGGAGCAGGCAGAATCGGACAGGTTCACGCAAAGTCTATTACATATCATATTCCGCAGGCTGAAATCGTTGCTATTTCGGATATTTATTTTGAGGGTGCAAAGAATGTTGCCGCTCAGCTCGGTATTCCGAATGCGGTTGAGGATTATCACGAAATTCTTAACAATCCCGAGATTGACGCAGTATTAATCTGTTCTTCAACCGATACTCACGCAGATATAGCAGTTGAGGCTGCCGAGGCGGGCAAGCATATTTTCTGCGAAAAGCCCGTTGATTTGACGGTTGCAAAGATTAAGAAGGTTATTGCCGCAGTAGAAAAGGCAGGCGTTAAGCTTCAAATCGGATTTAACAGAAGATACGACCACAACTTCGCCGAGATTAAGCGTCTTGCAAACGAGGGCAAGCTCGGTAATCTTCAAACAATTAAGATTACCTCCCGTGACCCTGAGCCTCCGTGCATTGATTATGTTAAGGTATCGGGCGGTATCTTCCTTGATATGACAGTTCATGATTTTGATATGGCTCGTTTTATCGGCGGCGAGGTTGAAGAGGTTTACGCAAACGCAACAGTTATGGTTGACCCTGCAATCGGCGAGGCAGGAGACGTTGATACTGCGCTTGTTGCCCTTAAATTCAAGAGCGGTGCAATCGGCGTTATTGACAACTGCCGTAAGGCTTGCTACGGCTATGACCAGAGACTTGAGGTATTCGGCTCGGGCGGTCAGGCTGCTGCGGCTAACGATACTCCTACAAACGTTGCTTATATTAACGAAAACGGTAGCGTTACCGATAAGCCGCTTTACTTCTTCCTTGAGAGATATATGCAGTCGTTTACCGACGAAATGACAGAGTTCATCAACGCTGTTCAAAATGATGTTCCTACAAAGACAACAGTAAACGACGGCTTGGAGGCGCTTCGTCTCGGCTTGGCTGCAAAGCTTTCCGTTGCAGAGCACAGACCTGTAAAGCTAAGCGAAATCGAGTGCTGACAGCATAATAATATTGTTGGAGAGATAAATATGAAACGAGAAAGACTTACAATGGCTCAGGCTCTCGTTAAGTTTTTGGATAATCAGTACATCGAATGTGACGGAGTGGAAACGAAGTTCGTTAGCGGAATTTTCGGCATCTTCGGTCACGGATGTGTTGTTGGTGTCGGTCAGGCATTGGAGCAGGGCGGACATAATCTTAAATTTTATCAGGGCAAAAATGAGCAGAATATGGCGCTCGCCGCAGTTGCTTATGCAAAGCAGATGGACAGAAAGGCAATCATTCCCTGCGTATCTTCCATAGGCCCCGGTGCAACCAATATGGTAACGGCTTGCGGCTGTGCAACGGCAAACAGAATACCGCTTCTTGTTCTTCCGGGCGACACCTTTGCGTGCCGTCAGCCCGACCCTGTTTTGCAGCAGGCAGAATTTTTTGACGGCTACGGCAGGACGGTAAATGATGCCTTCAAGGGAGTTTGCCATTATTTCGATAGAATTGTACGCCCCGAGCAGCTTATGACGGCTTGCCTTAATGCAATGAGAGTGCTTACCGACCCTGCCGACACAGGTGCTGTTTGTCTTGCTATGCCGCAGGATGTTGAGGGTGAGGCTTATGATTATCCGGAGCATTTCCTTGCAAAGAGAGTTTGGCATATGGATCGCCGTCCTATCTGCGCACCTCAGCTTGAGCGTGCAACCGAAATGATAAAGAAGGCAAAAAAGCCGATTATCGTTTGCGGCGGCGGTGTGAGATATTCGGGTGCAGAAAAGGAGCTTTTGGAGCTTGCCGAAAAATGCAATATCCCGATTTCCGAAACACAGGCAGGCAAGGGACTTATCGCTTGGAATCATCCGCTTAATGTCGGCGGTATCGGTGTTACCGGCGGTAAGGCGGCTAATGTAATCGGCAGAGATGCAGACCTCATTATCGGCGTTGGCACAAGATTTAGTGATTTTACAACTGCTTCAAAGTGGTTGTTTAAGGAGGACAGAAAGGTTCTCGGAATAAATATTTGTCCGTTTGATGCGTACAAGATGGATGCTGAGGCTATCGTTGCCGACGCAAGAGAAGCCGTAAAGGCTTTGATAGGTGCACTCGACGGCTACAAAACGGAGTATACAGACGAGATTAAAAACGCAAAGGCAGACTGGGATGCTATCGTTGATGATTACTACACGAAGGAGCTTGACGGTGGGCTTAACCAAACTCTTGCACTTGGTATAATCAACGAATTTATGGGCGAAGACGATATCGCAGTCGGTTCGGCAGGCTCGCTTCCGGGCGATATGCAAAGACTTTTCAGACCTAAAAACCGCGGCACATACCATATGGAATACGGCTATTCAAATATGGGCTACGAGGTTAACGGTGCATTGGGCGTTAAGCTTGCAAATCCTGATGTTGAGGTGTATACCTTCTGCGGCGACGGTTCGTTCCTTATGGGACATAGCGAGCTTTATACCGCACTTCAAGAGGGACTGAAAATCAACATTTGTCTGTTTGATAATCTCGGTTGGGGTTGTATCGAAAACTTACAGAATAATCAAGGTACAGATACATTCGGCACTGTGTTCAGAGCGAGAAATCCGAAAACAGGTATGCTTGACGGTGCGGATATGACGGTTGATTTTGCAAAGATAGCCGAGGGCTACGGCGCAAAGGCATATTCAATTCATAATTCCGACGAGCTTCGTGCGGCACTTGAGGATGCAAAAAAGCAGGATAAATCCATATTGTTCGATATTAAGGTATTGCCGAAAACTATGACACCGGGATTTGAATCGTGGTGGAGAGTCGGCGTTGCCGAGGTATCAAAGAGCGAAACCGTTGCAAAGGCATACGAGGATATGCAATCTCATATCAAGGAAACATTTGATTACTAATATAAAAAAGAAAGGCAGAAACTATGCTTAATAAAGATAAAGTAAAATTGGCTATTGCACCTATCGGTTGGACAAACGACGATATGCCCGACTTGGGTGCAGAAAATACATTTGAGCAGTGCATAAGCGAAATGGCACTTGCAGGCTTCAAGGGAAGTGAAATAGGAAACAAATATCCTGCCGACCCCGATGTTTTGAAGCCTTATCTCGATATCAGAGGCTTGCAGATTTGCAACGCTTGGTTCAGCTCGTATCTTACCTCGAAGCCTTATGAGGAAACAATTGAGGCTTTCAAGGCTCATTGCGATAAATTACATAAGCTCGGTGCAAAGGTTATCGGTGCTTCCGAGCAGGGCAATTCTATTCAGGGCGATTTGACAAAATCAATTCTTGACGAAAAGCCGTATTATACCGACGAGCAGTGGGAAATTGTTGCAAAGGGCTTTAATGAAATGGGCGCTTACGCAAAGAGCAAGGGTATGTACTTTACAGTTCATCATCATATGGGAACAGGTGTACAAACTGTTGAGGAAATTGATAAGCTTATGGAAATTACAGACCCCGAGCTTGTTTATCTTCTTTTCGACAGCGGTCATCTCACCTTTGCGGGTATCGACCCTGTACCTGTGCTTAAGAAGTATATCAACCGTATCAAGCACGTTCACTTAAAGGATGTAAGACTTGATGTTTACAATAATCAGGTTGTGCCGAATAAGATGTCGTTCCTTGACGCAGTAAGAGCGGGTGTGTTCACCGTTCCGGGCGACGGCGATGTTGACTTCAAACCGATTTTCGATATTCTTGCAGAAAATAATTACGAGGGCTGGGTTGTTGTTGAAGCAGAGCAGGACCCTGCAAAGGCTAATCCTTTTGAATACGCAGTTAAGGCAAGAAAGTATATCGCAGAAAACACAGGACTTTAATAGATTTTGAGGAGAATTTATGGAACAGAATAATCAACAATTCAATAATCAGTATTATCAGCCAAATCAACCTCAACAGCCGCAACAACCTCAACCGCAGTATCAGCCGCCGCAGCCGCAGTATCAACCGCCGCAGCCGCAACATCAGCAGTATCAACAGACTGTATATCAACAGCCTGTATATCAGCAGCCGGTTTATGACCCTACAAAAGAGGTAATGAGCGTCGGCTCGTACGTTTTGATGTTCATTCTATTATCAATTCCGGTTGTAAACGTTATCTGCTGGATTGTGTGGCTTGTAAGCCCCGATACAAATAAGAATAAGAAAAACTATGTTATTGCAAATATCATACTTTACGCAATCAGCGTAGGAATTTTAATTCTCGCAGTTATCGTTATGGCGGCCTTGGGCATCAGCCTTGCCGAAATCGGTGGCGCCGCATTGTATTAACAAAAACAAAAATCAGTCGAGCTCTCGGCTGATTTTTTTATGCAAGTATTTGTGTTGACAAATTTAATTTATCGGTATATAATATAAACGAACAAGGAGCTGTCCGAATAGACGGTTAGCCCTTTGATTTTGGTTGATAAATGACCGCCATCGTTTCAGGGTTTTGGCGGTTATTTATTTTTTATGCTAAGGTTGTAGCCTGTGGCAACAATCAGAATAAGTACAATAAATGCAAAATATTCCATAGCATCACCCCCTAACACACAAATTAGAGGGCACTGCCCTCTATGTATTAAGAGGACTAACCGCCTATCCGTTTTTCGAAACAAATCTCCTTGTCCGTTTTTTATTATATGGTGTTGAATGTTGTATGTCAAGGTCGATTTTTGTATTGCTCAAAATTATTACTTGACAAATGGGATTTTATGTGTTATATTATTTGCACAACAAAGCAGAGCGTTCGTTCTCCCCTTAAGCGAGTGAGTAAAAAGGGCAATATTTCTTTTGATTTATTGGAGTACAGGCGTTTTGCGTTTGTGCTTATTTATTTTTTATAAAGAGGTGTTTTTTATCAGCAAAGATGCTCCACAGCTCAACGGTGAGATTAGAGACAAGGAATTACGTGTAATTTCCGACACAGGCGAGCAGCTCGGTATTATGAGTGCAAAGGAGGCTCAGGCGCTTGCAGATGCAAGAGGCGTTGACCTTGTAAAGATTGCTCCTATGGCAAAGCCGCCCGTTTGCAAGATTATGGATTATTCCAAGTATCGCTATGAGCAGACAAAGCGTGAAAAGGAAAATCGCAAGAAGCAAAAGACTGTCGAAACAAAGGAAATCAGACTTTCTCTTAATATCGACATCGGCGATTTTAACACAAAGGTAAATCAGGCAAGAAAGTTTCTTGCAAAGGGTGACAAGATTAAGGTTTCTATCCGCTTGCGTGGTAGAGAAATGGCTCACCCCGAGCTTGGCGAAACAAATATGCAGAGATTTGCCGACGAGCTTTCCGAGGAAGCAACTATTGATAAAAAGCCGAAATTAGAGGGACGTCAAATTTTGATGTTTATGTCCCCGAAGACAAAGTAATTCATTTTTACGGAGGAATAAATTATGCCAAAAATTAAGACACATAGCGGCGCAAAAAAGCGTTTCAAGACCACAAAGAGCGGTAAGGTTAAGAGAGCTCACGCTTACACTTCTCACATCCTTACAAAGAAATCAACAAAGCGTAAGAGAAATCTTCGCAAGACTGCAGTTGCCGATGTTACAAACCAGAAGCAATGCAAGAGACTTGTTCCTTATAAATAAGAAGAATTCATAACACTTACGGAGGTATTTAACAATGGCAAGAATTAAAGGCGCTATGGCGACTCGCAAAAGAAGAAAAAAGGTATTAAAGGCAGCTAAAGGATATTACGGCTCAAAGCACGCTTTGTTCAAGACAGCTAAGCAGGCTGTAATGAAGAGCGGTCAGTATGCATATATCGGCAGAAAGCAGAAGAAGAGAGATTTCAGAAGAATTTGGATTACTCGTATTTCTGCAGCAGCAAAGATGAACGGTATGAACTATTCAACATTTATGAATGGTCTCAAGAAAGCCGGCATCGAGCTTAACAGAAAGATGCTTTCCGAAATTGCTATCGCAGATCCGGCAGGCTTCACCGCACTTGTTGAGGCTGCAAAGAAGGCTCTTTAATTAATCAATAATAGCTTTATCAAAGACTGTGTAATTTGCACGGTCTTTGTTTTTTGTCGTGAATTGTACAACTAGGGACTGTCCCTAGTTGTACAAGTTTGTAATAATTGATTATACAATGAGTAATGGAAGATTAAAATGCGTTGTTGCAAAGGACTGAAAAATATACTATAATAGCGTTATGGAATATAAATATGAAAGATTGTCGGATAATATAAAAATCGCCGTTTCAAACGAGCATACCTTCGGAACGGACGCCGTGCTTTTGTCGTATTTTGCAAGACCGAAATACAAGGACAAGGCGCTTGATATGGGAACGGGCTGCGGAATAATTCCGCTTTTGTGGCTTCGTGACGAAAAGCAGGGCGGCATACATTGTCTTGACATACAGGAAAACGCCTTTGAACAGGTGAAGGCATCAATCGAAATAAACGGCTTAGGTGACAGACTTACACCGCACCTTTGCGATTTGAGGGAAATTCAAAAGGAATTCAGCGCCGAGTGCTTTACGTTGGTCACTATGAATCCTCCCTACAAGCCGGTCAATACAGGCATAGAAAGCCTCGGAGAAAGCGCAAAAATTGCAAGACATGAGGTTTGCTGTAATATCGAGGACGCAGTCAAGGCGGCGAGCTATTTGCTTACATACACGGGCAGATTTTGTATGTGTCACCGACCCGAAAGACTTGCCGACGTTATTTCGTCAATGCGGCAGTACAAAATTGAGCCGAAGCGTTTGAGATTTGTGTCGGACAGGCAGGGTGAAAAGCCGTTCTTGTTTTTGATAGAGGGACGAAAGGGCTCAAAGCCGTTTTTGTCGGTCGAGCCGGAGCTTGTTATAAAAAACAGCGAGAGCAAATTTACACCTGAAATGTTAGAAATTTACGGCTCATATGCCGACGGTTACGAGGATAAGATTAGATAATGAGCGGAAAATTATATGTTGTCGGTACGCCTATCGGTAATTTAGGCGATTTTTCTCCAAGAGCAGTTCAGGTTCTTGAAGATGTAGATTTTATTGCGGCAGAGGATACTAGAGTTACTCTCAAGCTGCTCAATCATTTCGGCATAAAAAAGGAAATGATAAGCTATTTTGAACATAACAAAAGCAGTCACGGTGAAATAATTATATCCCGACTTTTGAACGGTGAAACGTGTGCGATATGCACCGACGCAGGTATGCCTGCAATATCTGATCCCGGCGAAGATTTAGTTAGAGAATGTCACGAAAACGGAATATCGGTTGAGAGCGTGCCCGGTCCTACAGCGTTTGCTACTGCGCTTGCAATATCGGGTATGAATACACGCCGATTTACCTTTGAGGGCTTTTTGTCGGCGAACAAAAAGGAACGCAGAGCAATGCTTGACGAATTAAAAACAGAAAAACGAACAATGGTTTTTTATGAAGCACCGCATAAGCTCAAGGCAACGCTCGGCGATATGTTTGAATTTTTCGGCGACAGAGAAATCGCACTCGTGCGTGAGATAACAAAAATTCACGAGCAGGTTATACGCACAACACTATTTAAGGCTTGCGAGATGTATGAAAGTGAAAATCCAAAGGGCGAATTTGTAATAATCGTATCGGGAGCTATTGAGCAGGAAAATGAAATAACTTTTGAGCAAGCTGTAAAGATTGCTCGAGAAATGGTAGAGGACGGAATGAGTGTGAATAACGCAAGCAAGGAAGCGGCAAAAATGACACCGTTCAAGAAGAACGATATTTATAAGGCGTTATTATGATTTGTAATCAATGTCCGAGAAAGTGCAATGTCGACCGTTCAAAAACGGTTGGACGTTGCGGAGTAGGTGAAAATTTTAAGCTGGCGAGGGCTTCGCTTCATTTTTGGGAGGAACCGTGCATAAGCGGAAAAAACGGAAGCGGTACGGTGTTCTTCAGCGGCTGTAATCTTGGTTGTGTTTTCTGTCAGAATTATGAGATAAGCCACAGGAAAATCGGCAGAGAAGTCAGCGCAGACGAGCTTATAAAAATTTTTGAGTCGCTTATAGAAAAGGGAGCAAATAATATCAATCTTGTAAACCCTACTCATT
>CAMFQI010000037.1 GCA_945980015.1 uncultured Eubacterium sp.
TCCTCTACGTCTCGTGGGCTCGGAGATGTGTATAAGAGACAGATATAATGTCAAAAAAAGCTACAAAAAATCTGCTTGCGATACTGCTTGCGGTTGTTGTTATTATCGGTATTGCCGTTTCAAGCCGTGCGGTGTACGATAATTTTATAAAAGAGGAAAGTGTATATGCTCTTTCGAGGCTCGGCTCAAGCGGAAGCGAGGTTAAGCAAATTCAGGAAAAGCTCAAGTCACTCGGCTACTACAAGGGCTCGGTGGACGGAATTTACGGCACGCAAACAAAAAACGCAGTCACGTCATTTCAGCGAAGCTGCGGAATAACTGCTGACGGAATATGCGGAAAAACGACGCTTTTGTATCTCGGTATCACAAATTCGGGCGGTACGGGTAGCGGCTCATACAGTAACGCCGATGTTGAGCTTCTTGCAAAGGTGATTTCCGCAGAGGCAAGGGGAGAAAGCTACGAGGGACAGGTTGCCGTCGGAGCTGTTATACTCAATAGAGTTGCTCATCCTTCATTTCCCGACACTATTTCGGGCGTTGTTTATCAAAAAGGCGCATTTTCCTGTGTTAACGATTCAAATTGGTATCAACCGGTAGCCGAGTCGTCGAAGCGTGCGGCACGTGACGCACTCAACGGGTGGGATCCGTCGGGCGGCGCAATATACTATTTCAACGCATCAAAAACAAACGACGCCTTTATGCACTCACGAACGGTTATAAAGGTCATAGGAAACCACAAATTCTGCATATAACACAAATGCTCGTTTCACTCACACACCACCAAAGGGGACGGTTCTCCTTGGTGGTTTTAGGGTTGTTTCGGCTTTACAAGAATTTTACAATATTATGCTTATCAATTTTAACAATCTGTTGTATAATAAAATTAAATAGGACATTGTAATTTTTTATGCTTTTTTATCAAGCAGGAGTAAAAAGATGATTTATTGTGTAGAAGACGACGGCTCAATCCGTGATTTGATGATATATGCACTTGGTACGGCAGGCTTTAAGGCCTGCGGCTTCGGTAATGCACAGGGCTTGTATGATGCGTTAACTCAGGAAAGCCCCGAACTTATTATGCTCGATATTATGCTTCCCGACGAGGACGGAATATCAATTCTTACAAAGCTTCGTTCAAATCCGTCAACCGCCGACATTCCGATTATTATGGCAACTGCAAAGGGCACGGAATATGATAAGGTTGTCGGTCTTGACCTGGGTGCCGACGATTATCTTGCAAAGCCGTTCGGTATGCTTGAAATGGTCTCAAGAGTAAAGGCGGTTTTGAGAAGAAGCAAAAATACACCGTCCTCGGCTGAAATAAAAATCGGTCTTTTGACTCTTAACACAAGCGAGCATACAGTATTTTCAGCCGACGAGAGAATAGCTCTTACCTTAAAGGAATACGACCTTTTGAAAATTTTTATGGAAAATCCGGGAATTGTTTTCAGTCGTGAGGAGCTTTTGCGTTTGGTTTGGGGAACGGAATATCTCGGAGAAACAAGAACGGTTGATGTTCATATAGGCACACTTCGTACAAAGCTCAAGACGTGTGCCGATTATATTCAAACGGTGCGGGGAGTCGGCTACAGAATGGAGAAGGCATTATGACAAAGCGTATTTTCAGAAGCATATACATAGTTGCGCTCGGCGTTTTCGTTGCGTCGGCAATATGCATTATGGGTGCACTTTATAATTATTTCACAGGCGTACAGCAGACGCAGCTTCAGACTCAAACAAATCTTGCCGCACAGGGCGTTGCTAACGAGGGCGCAGGGTATTTTGAAAATCTCAAAACAGACTCACTTCGTATAACCTGGATTGATACCGACGGAACGGTTTTGTATGACAGTCAGGGTGACCTGAGTAATATGGAAAATCATCTTGAGCGTGAGGAGGTAAAGCAGGCTTTGAGCGAGGGAATGGGCGAAAGCACAAGGTACTCAAAAACTCTGCTTCAACGCTCACTTTATTGCGCAAAGAAAATGAACGACGGCACTGTGCTTCGTCTTTCTGTTGCCCAAAAGACCGTTTTCACTCTGCTTTTAAGTATGCTTCAGCCGTTATTGATAGTGTTTGCCATAGCACTTGTATTGTCGCTGATTTTGGCATATAGACTGTCGAAAAAAATAGTCGAGCCTCTAAACAGTATTGACCTTGACGAGCCGATGAACAACAAGGAATACGAGGAGCTTACTCCTGTATTGGAAAGGCTCAACGCTCAAAAGCGCCAAATAAAGCTTCAACGAGACGAGCTTAAGCAAAAGCAAAAGGAATTTGTTGCCGTAACGCAGGGTATGGCAGAGGGAATAATATTGCTCAACAGCGAATGTGAAATATTAAGCATAAACCCGTCGGCTCAAAAAATACTTAACACAAATCCGTTTTGCATCGGAAAATTCATACTTTCCGTTTATTCAAGTCAGGAGCTTCAGGAACTGCTTTTGAAATCCGGCAAGGGTGAATACTGCGAAAAAATAATTGAGCTTTCGGGTGAAAAATATCAGCTTAACGCAAGCCCGATTATATCCCACTCTAACGTATCGGGAACAGTATTGTTGCTTATGAATGTCACCCAAAAGGAAAAAGCGCAGCAGCTTCGCAGAGAGTTTACGGCAAATGTTTCCCACGAGCTGAAAACACCGCTTCATACCATATCCGGCTGTGCCGAGCTTATGGCGAATAATATGGTAAAAAGCGAGGATGTGCCTGAATTTGCAAACAAAATTTATACTCAGGCTCAACGAATGATAACGCTTGTTGAGGATATCATCAATCTATCCCATCTTGACGAGGGCGTTGAGAATATGAAAAAGGAGCAGGTAAATCTTCTTGAAGCGGCAAACGACGTCGCCCTTTCGCTGTCAAGTGCTGCGAAGCAGACTGAGGTTGAAATATCCGTCACAGGCGACAATGCAGTAATCAGCGGATATCCTGCAATGCTAACGCAGATTATCTATAACCTGTGCGACAATGCAATTAAGTATAACCGTGCAGGCGGCAGGGTAGACATTACTGTTGTCGATAGCGGTGAGGCGGCGACGCTCACGGTTGCCGATACGGGCATAGGTATACCGAAGGAGCATATCGACAGGATTTTTGAACGCTTTTACTGTGTTGACAAAAGCCGTTCAAAGCAAATCGGAGGCACGGGCTTAGGACTTTCGATAGTCAAGCACGCCGCAATGCTTCACAATGCTTCGATAACCACCGAAAGCGTTGTTTCCCAAGGCACGACAATAACCGTCACCTTCCCTAAAAAAACAGAATAAGACCGAGTAATAACAAAAATGTACAATCAGGGACAGTCCCCGATTGTACATTTTATTTTTACTTATTCAAAGTGCATATATCCGTCGCTGTCAAAGAATAGATTTATGCTTGCAGTTTTTACCGTGCCGTCATCAAACTCAACTGTAAAGGTGATTGTGTCCTTGATTTGAGACAAATCAAAATTAAGGTCATTTCCGATTGCTTGATATACATCGTCCGTTATACCCCAATACAATTCATATCCTTTGTTGACTGTTGGGGATGTACCGCATTCAAAAATCTTGCTTGCTTGACTTTCTCTTAATTCTTTTCCGGAAACAGAGATTTTATTACTGATTTGTTGTACACCATTTTTTTCCTTATTTGTTACATAATTAAAATATAATTCGCCATATTTACTTGTATTACTGATTGTCATATTTTTTACATTAGAATAATCATCAGTATTTAGAGCAACAGCACCACCGGATAGCACGTAAACCTTTACTGTCGCTTCGCCTTTTATTGAATCAACGGTACTTTTACCTGATTGAAGAACAGCACTATGACCTTGATTCGACAAATTTTCCATATCTTTTTCAAGTTTAGCTTTTTCTGATTCGTATAATCTTTCGGCTTCGGTACTTGCAATATCATCGGTAATATCAGCATAATGAATTGAATAAAAGATTTGTTGTTCATTCATACTGCCTGCTTTAATGTCACCAACCTGCCTGTATTCTCCTGCGTAAGCAACCATAACCGTAAGCGGATTAGACTCGCTTTCAACAATGCCGGGATTTGTATCGTTAGGATTAGTCCTGTCATATACGATTTGATTTACTCCGAATCCGCCGCCTATAAGAATTGCAAGTGCCAATGTTGCAGATGCTAAACGCTTAAATGTGTGCTTTTTTGTTTGCCTTTTGTCCACGGTTATTTCAAAAATTTTTTCTGTCGCTTCATCGGAATGACGAACTCCCGACATAGCCGCTTTATACATTTCTCTGTTACTCATTTATCCAATCATCTCCTAAAATTGATTTCAAATGTGTTCTTGCTCGGTGTAATCTTGTTTTTACTGCCGACGGCTTGCACCTTAGAACCTGTGCAATTTCGTCGATTTGCATATCCTCGTAGTAAAATAGGTGAACTGCCAAGCGTTCCTTTTTCGGCAATGACATAATCGCATTGAAAACATCAAAGCATTGCGTTGTGTCAAAGGTGTACAGCTCCTTGGCTTCATCAAGCGAAACGCTGTTTTTGACAAACGGTGATTTGAAATGGTCCTTGCATTTGTGAATACAGGTAACAGTCAACCATTTGTCTATATGCTCATCATCATTAAACGCCTTATTTGTCTTCCACAGCTTCAAAAATGTTTCTTGCATAACATCTTCGGCGTCGTGATGATTTTGTAAATACGATAAAGCTATCAGGTATATTCTGTTGCTGTTTCGTTTTACGATTTTTATGTATTCGTCATTTGTCATTTTTTCACCGCCTTGCTGAAAGGTCCTTTCACCTATATAGCGACCGAGCAATGCAAAAGGTTACATTTTTTTCGGAGATTTTTTCAAAATACATCAGGACTGTCCCACTACTGAGTGAAACAGTCCTTTATTTTCGATTATATGAGAATGTCTTTCAGTTTTCGCTTCGGAACATAGTGAACATCGTTTTCGTCACGGTAATATTTTGTGCTTTCGCCGTTTTCTATTTCCTTTATTACTATTTCTTCGGCAGGCTTTCCGAGTGCAATAATCAGCATAGGCGTGAGATTTTCGGCAAGGTTCAGCGTTTCTTTAACCTCGTCGGGTGTGAAATTACCTATCATACAACCGCCTAAGCCGTCTTCAACTGCGGCAAGCGTTATTGTTTGAGCCACAATGCCTATATCCTTTTGGTATCGTGCGAGATTCGGCGAAATATCCGTATCCTGACAGATTATGACAAACGCCGTTGCGTGCATATTCGGGTGAGGAAGCACCATATCCGGAAGCGCTCTCGCCCAGCGCGTCAACGGGCGTATTGCTTCAACCTCCTCTTTTTCGTAAACAATTTTATATTTCAACGGCTGTGCGTTAACACTTGAAGCGGTGTATCGAGTTAGGTTAACATAGCCCTTTAACTGCTCTTCGGTAAAATGATATCCTTCATCAAACCCACGGTAGCTTCTGTTTTTAATTACTAAATCCTTAAGCATCTTAAAATTCCTCCTGTTTTGAATTCATTTTAACACACTTGTGTTGAATTTTACAGATTAATTTTTATATTTTTCATAAATATAGTTCCTTTGTCGTGTTGATTGATTAAATCAAACTGCTAAAAGTCAATTCATTTCGTATTTTCTTTTGCGGTGTTGATAGATGCAATTAATATCTTTTTAATTTCAATACATTTTTCTTGTATTTCTTTGTTATTGTAATATCCACCATCTATTAAAAGCTCAATCCAATATTCTGTTTCATAACATTCCTTTAAAGCTATTTGCAACTTTGATACAAAATCCGCTTTACTATGTGCATAAAAAGCTTCACGAATATTTGCTCCTATACTTGTCCCTGAACGAATAAATTGATTTATCAATACACCTTCACATTTTGTAGCTCGCAATTCCTTGCAAGCTTTTAATACTTCAAGAGCAAAAATTTTAGATTTATTTATCAAAGGACTATCTTTCATAGACTTACCACCTTTCATAAATATATTGTAACAATAATTACTGTATTTTACAATATACCTCTTCACTATTCACTCTTACTTCTTACCTAAAATTCCGTTCACGAAAACTTTTTAGTGAAGAGTGAATAGTTAATAGTGAATAAGTAAAAAATTCCGCCCACTTTCGTGAACGGAATTTTTTGGCTCCCCCTGTTGGACTTGAACCAACGACAACTCGGTTAACAGCCGAGTGCTCTACCGACTGAGCTAAGGAGGAATGTCTTTCTTTTTCAATTGCTTATACATAATAGCAGACAAAGAGGAAAATGTCAAGGGATTTTTTTGAAAAAATTAAAAAAATGTTTAAGACATCGGATACTGTGCCTGAAGCGGGCAGGAATACCGATTTTTCCATACCAAAAAGCAGACCCGTCTTTTGACGAGCCTGCGATATAATTTTTATTCGGTTGTGGGCTCGGTGGTTGTTTCGACCTCGCCGTAAACCTGCAGGATTACCTCCTCGCCTACTGCGACAACCGAACCCGGTGCCGGAGCTATGCCGGTGGTTGACTTCACGGTACCCTTTGTATGAGTGCCGTCGTTATAAACCTCAACGGTGGTCACCTTGAAGCCAAGCTCCTCCAATTGCTTTTTTGCTTCCTCAAGAGTGAGTGCGCTGACGTTTGGAACCTTTTCGGTTTGAACGCCCTTTGATACAGTCAGTATAATGTCGGAGCCCTGAGATACCTTTGTTCCGGGCTCGATGCTTTGCTTGAAAATGATGCCCTGTTCGGTATCGGCGGAGTATTCGCCCTGGAATACAAAACGGAATTGCTCGTTCCAAGCACCGTTATTTTCGATATCGCTTTGGGTGTAGCCGTTGTTGACAAAATTCGGAACCTCGTATGTTACGATTTCCTGCGTAGACTCTTCCTCCTGTGCGGGCTTGTTCAAAATTCCCGAGGTCTTAAGCACAACGCCTATAGTGATTATTATAGCAATAACGGCAACGGCAAGAACAGATGCGATGATTTTTCGCTTTTTTTCGGCTCTTGTAGGCTTGTTGTAATCGGGATAGCCGCCTGTTGCACCCTCTTGATAGATGTCCTCCTGCGGAATGGTCTTTGCCTGAACGGCGGGTGCGGCGTCTAGCATTTCACGTAAGGAGTCGATAGTCTTAATTCGCTTTTCGGGATAAACCTGCAAGCCTCCGACAAGTGCCTTAATTACATGAATAGGAATGTTTTCGGCTATTGCATTGGGTATCATCAGCTTATCGTTTGCCTCACGAGATACGGCCGACGGTGGATTTGTGCCGACAAGAGATCTGTAAATACATGCACAAAAGCTGTAAATATCGGTTGCAGCGCAGATTTTGTGATTATTGTCATATTGCTCAAGAGCGGTGTAGCCCTCGTTCTCGCAAAATTCAAGAACGCTCGACGAGTCGTAGGACTGCGTAATCGAAAACGGTGCAAGTCTTACCTTACCGTCACGGCAAAGCATAAGGTTGTCGGGAGAAACGCCGCCGTGCACAATGCCGTTTGAATGAAGCGACTCAAGAGTTGTGAGCACGGGCATAAGCATAATTCTTGCATTTTCCCAAGCGATATATCCGGATTCGTTTCTCAAAAGATAGTCACGAAGCGAAATGCAATCCATATCCTCGATTATCGCATACATCGTGCCGTTTGCCTCGAAAACATCATAAACGGGTGTAACCGCCGATAGTGAATGAAGCTTTTCAAGAGTAGTCCACAGTCTGTAAAACGACTTTTTTATATTCTCGAATTCGCCGAGATAACGCTGTCTTATATGAAGGTCAGTGTTTCCTTCCAGACGATTTGCTATACCCTTAGGATAAAGCTCACGAATGAGAATAAGTCTGTCAAGCTGACCGTCATAGCCGAGATATGTTACGGCGTCGCTTTCATGCTTTTGAACGGTTCCGACAATATATTTGTCCTGAAGTATCGTTTTTGCAGGGAGATACATTGTGTCGTTTGCAACATCGTTGTCATAGCCACATTCATTACAAACGCTTCCGGATGTAAGCTCGCCCCAGCAATTAACACATAAGTTGTCTAATTCTCTCATATTTTCACTCCAAGTTACTGTATACTTTTTCATTATATATAATATCAACATAAATGCGTAATGTCAA
>CAMFQI010000038.1 GCA_945980015.1 uncultured Eubacterium sp.
GATTCCTCTACGTCTCGTGGGCTCGGAGATGTGTATAAGAGACAGATATTGCCTGTATTGTCAAGTCTTTACTGATTGATAAACGCTACATTTGACTCGCCGAGCAGCTTTTTGAGTGAAAAAATGAGATTGCTGTCGGGTGACACATACTCGGCGTTATTGCGAAGCTCATATTTTTTCGTATCGTTATAGTAGAAATAAAGCGGAAAATCGCCCCTGTAATTTGAAAGAAGCTGCATAGCCGAGTTGATTTTTTCATCGTCTCTGCCGCTGAATTTCAAAAACAGACCGACACGCTTTTTCTTTTTTGGTGTATTTTCCTGCTTTGAAGCAGAATGGATAACCGTCGGTTTAATCACGGTGTTGACCAAAATCTTTGCGTCCTTTTCCTCTTCAACGCTCAAATTACCGCTGACTGCGATAACATTATTTTGAGTAATCATTGAAGCGTATTTCAAAAAGACATTCGGGAAAAGAATAACCTCAACGGTGCCGTACAAATCCTCAAGAGTAACGAATGCCATATTAGCCTTGCTTGCTCTCGTTTGCTTTACGGTTATATGAGTAATAATTCCGCAAAGCGTTACTCTGTCGCCGTCCTTTAATTCGCTTCCTGCCGTTCCTGCCTCCAAAACCTCATAGGTTCTGCGGCAACGTGATTTTTCAACAAAGGCGTCATATTTATCCATCGGGTGTCCGGAAAGATAAAGCCCCGTGATTTCCTTTTCCATCTGCAAAAGCTCGGAGGCTGAAAATTCCTCAACCTCTGGCAACTCAACCTTTTCCTCAAAGCTGTCGCCGAGGTCGAAAAATCCTACCTGACCGTACATTGTACTCTTATATTTTTGTTCGATATCACCGAGTAAAACGGGAAGCGACTGAAGCATTTGCTTTCTGTTTGCGCCGAGCTTATCAAGCGCACCGCACCGAATAAGACTTTCAACCGCCCTGCGGTTAAATTTATAGCCCTGCATTCTCGTGCAAAAATCGGACAAATCCTTAAATTCAGCCTTTTCTCTTTCCTTAATAATTGCCTCGATAAAATCGTTTCCGAGATTTTTTATGCCCAAAAGACCGTAATTTATAACGCTGTCGCCCGACGCTGTAAAGCCCTTCATCGAGCTGTTAATATCCGGCGGTGCAAGGCGAATACCGAGCCTTTTACACTCTGCGATATACCGTGCAACCTTGTTTGAATTATCCAAAACCGACGTGAGAAGCGCCGCCATAAAATTCGCAGGGTAATATGTTTTAAGATAAGCGCACCTGTACGCCACCAAAGCATAGCAAGCGGCGTGTGACTTATTAAAGGCATAGGAGGCAAAGTCGGTCATCTTATCGAAAATGCTGTTTGCAAGCTCACTTGAAATATTATTTTTCACACAGCCGTCAATGAATGTCGCTCTTTCACGCTCCATAACGTCGTGCTTTTTCTTGCTCATTGCACGGCGCACAACATCCGCCCTGCCGTAGCTGTAGCCTGCAAGGGTGCGGAAAATCTGCATTACCTGCTCCTGATAAACCATACAGCCGTAAGTATTTTTCAATATCGGCTCAAGCTCCGGAGTATCGTATTTTATATCCTGTGGGTTATTTGAATTATGCACAAAGGTGTCAATTTGGTTTGCAGGACCGGGACGATAAAGCGACGTTGCGGCAATCAAATCCTCCAAAGCCGTCGGCTTCAAATTCATCAGCATTTGCTTCATTCCCGATGACTCAAACTGGAAAATACCCTCGGTTTTTCCCTGTGCAAAAAGTCTGTAAACTCTTTGGTCATCTATCGGAATACTGTTTATATCAACTCCCGATGACTTTGAAGCGTCATCTATAACAGTAAGCGTCCTCAAGCCTAAAAAGTCCATTTTCAGCAGTCCGAGTTCTTCAAGAGTTGTCATAATATACTGGGTTACAACAAGTCCGTCATTTGTTGCAAGTGGAACGTAGGACGATACGGTATCGTGAGTAATAACAACGCCTGCCGCATGAGTTGATGTATTTCTCGGCATACCCTCAACCCTGCGTGCCGTATCAATAAGCCGTCTTATATCCTCGCTTTCTTCAACAGCCGCTTTAAGTTCCTTACTTCTTTCAATAGCCCCATCAATCGTTATATGCAGGCTGTTAGGTATCATCTTTGCAACTGCGTCAACTCTGTTATACGGAAGTCCCATAACTCTGCCGACGTCACGAATGGCCGCCCTTGCCTGCAAGGTGCCGAAGGTCACAATCTGGGCAACGTGGTCGGCACCGTATTTTTCTGTTACATAGTCGATAACCTCCTGCCGTCTTTCGTAGCAGAAGTCAATATCAAAGTCGGGCATCGACACTCTTTCGGGATTGAGAAAACGCTCAAAAATCAGGTCGTACTTCATCGGGTCAAGGTCGGTTATTCCTATGCAATACGCCGCAAGCGAGCCTGCGCCCGAACCTCTGCCGGGACCTACGGGAATATCCCTGCTTTTTGCAAACGCAACGAAGTCCTGAACAATGAGATAGTAGTCGGTGTAGCCCATTTTGTTGACTGTATCAAGCTCGTATTCAAGCCTGTCGATATAGCTTTGGGGGATATTTTCGCCGTATCTTTTTTTCATTCCCTCATAGCACTTTTTTCTGAAATATTCAAAATGGTCCATATTGTCGGGCGTTGCAAAATACGGAAGCTTCGTGTTGCCGAACTCAAAATCAAAATTGCATTTATCGGCAATTACCTGCGTATTTTCAACGGCGTTAGGATAATGTGAAAAAAGCTCGTTCATCTCGTTTTCGTCTTTAAGATAAAAATTATCCGAGTGAAATTCAAGTCCCGTATCCTCGCCTAAAATATGGTTTGTCGCAATGCAGATAAGCACCTGCTGAATATCGGCGTCCTGTTTCCTCACATAATGCACGTCATTTGTTGCAACAAGCGGTATACCCGTTTCATTCGACAGCTTTACAAGACCGTCAAGCACCGTCTTTTCCTGTTCAATGCCGTGGTCCTGAATTTCGAGATAATAATTGCCGTCACCGAACACGTTGTTATACCATAAAGCCTGACGTTTTGCGCCGTCATAATCTCTTTGCAAAATAAGCTGCGGAATTTCACCTGCGATACAAGCCGAAAGACATATCAGCCCATCGCTGTATTTTTCGAGCAAATCTCTATCAATTCTCGGCTTGAAATAAAAGCCCTCGGTGTACGCTTTCGATACTAATTTAATCAGATTTTTGTAGCCCTTTTCGTTTTTCACAAGCAAAACAAGGTGATTATATCTTCCGTCAAGCGTCTTGTCTCTATCGTATCTGCTCCTCGGCGCAACATAAACCTCACAGCCTATTATCGGCTTTATACCCTGCTTTTTACATTCTCTGTAGAAATCAACTGCGCCGTACATATTACCGTGGTCGGTAATTGCAAGGCTCGTCATACCAAGCTCCTTTGCACGCAAAACAAGCTCACTCAAACGGCATGCGCCGTCAAGCAAGCTGAACTGTGTGTGCAAATGAAGATGAGTAAACATTAATTACAACTCCTCGGCTATTTTTACAAGTCGTGACAATCTGTGATTAACACCGCTTCTGCTAATCGGCGGGTCAAACATTTCGGCAAGCTCACCGAGTGAGCTATCGGGATTTTCAAGTCTTATTTCTGCCATTTGGCGAAGCGGCTCGGATAAAGCGTCAAGTCCCTTTTTTTCCTGAATTTTCAGTATTGCGGCTATCTGCGGCGAAGCGGCGGCAACCGTTTTTTCAATATTTGCCGTTTCGCAGTTTGCCTTTCTGTTTGCGCTGTTTCGTATTTCCTTAACAATTTTTATGTTCATCATATCGAACATACACCTGCTTGCGCCCATAATATAAAGACAGTCCTCAATAGCCTCGCTGTCCTTAAAGTATATGATGTTGTAGCCCTTTCTGTTCGTCAGCTTTGGCTGAAGCTCAAGCTCCTGCAAGGCGGTAATAAGGCTTTTCGACAAATTCATAAAAGCTACGCTGAATTCCAAATGGTAATCCTTTTCGGGAGACGAGACCGCGCCGCACGCCAAAAAAGCACCCCTGACGAAAACCCTTTGACATTCCTCACATTCAAAAACGGAGAAGTTTATTTTTAGGCTCGTTTCGGTTTTTGTATGGCCGAAGTACGTCATCAGCTTCGATACGTCGGTTGATTTTTTTATGCTGACGGTATAGATTTTTCCGGCAGGTGAAACTGTTATTTTCGACTGCACCGAGCAAAGCTCAAAAAGCAGAGCCTTAAAAAGCTCCGCCGTTTCGATGCTTTTCGACTGAAAAACAATTTCCCTAAAGCCAAAGCTCTTTGAAAAAAGAGCCATTCCGTAAAGAAGACTCTTTTTACAGCAGTTGTTTTCCTGTTCGATTTTTACCAATTCGTTTTTAACCTTTGATGAAAAGGACATAACAAAACCTTATCTTCTTTTTATATCTCTATGATTTACTGTAACATTTGGCCACTTGCGAGAAAAATATGTATTCAACGCTTCAACAAAAGCAACGCTGCGGTGATTTCCGCCTGTACATCCAATTGCGATTACAAGCTGACTCTTTCCCTCTTTGATATAAAGCGGATTAAGATAGTCAAGCATATCCTTGAGCTTTTCAAGAAGTGTTACCGACTCATCAAAGCTGAAAACATAATCATAAACATCCTTGTCAAGTCCCGTTTTGTCTTTCAATGCATCATTCCAATAAGGATTGGGCAAGCATCTTACATCAAGAACAAAATCTGCATCATTTGGAATACCGTGCTTGAAGCCAAATGAAATAAGGTTGATATTCATTATTGCTTTTTCATCACCCAAAAGAATTTGAGTAAGTCGACCTCTAAGCTGGTTTGCATCAAGGTCTGAGGTGTCAATAACATAATCCGCATTTTGGCGAACAGGTGCGAGAACCTCCCTTTCATGCTCCAACGCTTGCTCAATAGAACCATTGAATTTGTCAGCAAACGGATGCTTTCTTCGGGTCAACTTGTATCTTTTGAGTGCAACATGATTTTTTATATCCAAGAAAATGGTTTTTACATTATAATCATAATGTTGTTCGAGCAAATCTGCAACAGCATCCCTGAACGCACTGTAGACACCGGCAGAACGAACATCAGCAACAATAGCAATCTTGTTATATCTTTCTGAAGAAGCAGTCAAGTTAATGAAGGTACTGATAAGTTCAGCAGGCATATTGTCAATACAATAATAACCTGTATCCTCCATAAAGCTCATAGCAGTTGATTTTCCTGCTCCCGACATACCTGTAAGCAAAATAATATCTTTCATTAATCTTCCCTCTATCTTGTTACTCTAATTTCCATTTCCAAATCAACGCCTTTTTGAGCCTTCACCGTATCGGCAACCTTTTTGCAAAGGCTCAAAACATCATTGCACGTAGCCGAGCCGGTGTTAATCACAAAGCCTGCGTGCTTCGTGCTGACCTGAGCACCGCCTACCGAACAACCCTTCAAGCCGCACTCCTCGATAAGCGCGCCTGCAAAATATCCCTGCGGTCGCTTAAAGGTTGAGCCTGCCGACGGATATTCAAGCGGCTGCTTCGTTTTTCTGCGAAGCATAAAATCGTCCATTTTCGCCTTGATTTCCTGTGCGTCGGCTTTTTTCAGCTTGAAATACACGCCGGTGATTACACAGCCGTTGTCGTAATATGCACTGTGACGGTACGAAAGCTTCATATCCTCGCCGAGCAAAAATCCCTTTTCGCCGTTTTTGTCGATATGCTCGCACCTAAAAACAACGTCCCTCAGCTCGCCGCCGTATGCACCTGCGTTCATAAACGCTCCGCCTCCGCACGAGCCGGGTATACCGTAGGCAAATTCAAGACCACCAAGCTCATTCTCAAGCGCAACTCTGCACACCTTCATAAGCTGAGCACCCGCCTGGGCAAAAATCGTAGTATCGTCAACAAGCTTCACCTCGGAAAAATCCTTACCGAGTGCAATTACAACTGCGTCAATTCCGCCGTCGTCAACAAGCAAATTTGAGCCGTTTCCGACAACGATATATCTTTTTGAAAGCTCATTGCATTTTTTGATAATAAGTGCAATTTCATCCTCGCTTTTAGGAAAAGCCATAACCCTTGCCGGACCGCCGATTTTGAACGTAGTATGAGCGCTCATAGGCTCATTTTCACAATATGAAATTTTACTGTCCTTAAAAAATTTGATTAATTGCGTCAAAAAATTTCACCTGTTTTTCAGTTTTTATCAGCCCTCTAAAATTGCCGCACCGATTAAGCCTGCGTCATTTCCAAGCTCGGCTCTGACAATCTTCGACTGAATCTTTGAATAAACGCTGTAACGCTCGCTTTCGATATATCTGCGAAGCGGACGCAAAAGCGTTTCACCCTCATTACAAATACCGCCGCCGATACAAATAACCTCCGGCTGAAAGATATTAACAAGGTTAATAAGTCCGCACGCAACATACTTGATATATGTATCAACAACCTTAATACCGGCAATATCGCCTCTGCGCATTGCGTCAAAAGCGGTTCTGCCCGAAACCTTGCCCTCTTCCTTTGCCAAATCGTGCATAACGGAGTCGGGATATTTTTCCATAGCTGCCTTTGTTTGATTAATAAGTGCGGTTGCGCTTGCATAAGCCTCCCAACAGCCCTTACGACCGCAGGTACACGGCTCGCCGTCAACAACGATAACAGAGTGACCGCACTCACCACCGGCTCTGTTTGTACCCGAAACTATCTTGCCGTCAACAATAATACCCGAGCCAACGCCTGTTCCGAGAGTTACCGCAACAAAATCCTTTGCACCGTTGCCACAGCCTGCATAAGCCTCGCCGAGTGCCGCACAGTTTGCGTCGTTTTCTATATAAACCTTATCGCAGCCGAGTCTTTCAATAAGCATTTCCTTTGCAGGAACATGGTCGAAGCCGAGATTATTTGCATACTCAATTACGCCCTCGGCATTTGCAGTACCCGGAGTACCCAAGCCAACCGAATAAATATCGGAAATAGTAACGCCGGCTTCAGCCATAGCCTGCTTGCAAACCATAGCGATGTCATCAAAAATTTCCTCCGGTGTACGAGGTATTGCAGTCGGAGTTTTTGCCTTTGCGATGATTTCGTATTCATCGTTTACTACTCCGGCAACAATGTTTGTTCCTCCCAAATCAATTCCGATTCTCAACATATATAAATCCCCCTTAAATTATTTACGAATTATTCCAAATTTCGAGCTCTTTTTCGGTAATTTCCATATCTTCCATTCCAAGACTGTGCATAAGCTCCTTTGCACCGTTGTAGCCCATTTTCTTTTGACGGTTGTTCATAGCGGCAGTCTCAACAATAACCGCTAAATTACGTCCCGGCGTTATAGGAACGCAAATTATCGGCACCTTAACGTCAAGTATTCTTACATACTCATTGTCGATTCCGAGCCTGTCGTAAGCCTTTGTCGCATCCCAAGCCTCGAACTGAATAACCATATCAATCTTTTCTTTCGGCTTAACCGCACCCATACCGAAAATTCGCCTTGCGTTGATAATTCCGATACCTCTTACCTCGATGAAGTGACGTATATTACTCGGCGACGAGCCCTCAAGCGTATTGTCGCTGACCTTTCGTATTTCAACAGCATCGTCGGCAATCAGTCGGTGACCTCTCTTAATAAGCTCAATAGCCGTTTCACTCTTACCCGCACCGCTTTCGCCGACAATGAGTATACCCTCACCGTAAACCTCAACAAAAACGCCGTGCCTCGTTATCCTCGGAGCAAGCTCACGGTTAAGAAACGCAATTAATGATGCCAAAAACGCCGATGTTTCCTGCTTCGTTTTAAGAAGCGGAACGCCGTATTCCTCGCAGGCGTCGACAAAGTAATCGGGAATATCAAGTCCTCTTGTTACGACTGCGGCGGCAGGATGTTGTTCAAGCCAATAGCCGAGCGCCATTTGCCTTTCGCCGTCGGACATATTGAGCAAAAAGCCAAACTCCGTCCAACCTAAAATCTGTATTCTAAGCGGGTCAAAATAATCCGTATAGCCCGTCAAAACAATGCCCGGTCGGTTAACCTCACTAGTTGTAATT
>CAMFQI010000039.1 GCA_945980015.1 uncultured Eubacterium sp.
GAGATTCCTCTACGTCTCGTGGGCTCGGAGATGTGTATAAGAGACAGCCGTTAGGTCGCATACGAACATCAACCTCAAACACGGCAACCTCGTTTAGTATTGCCGCTTCGAGAGATTCCATAGAATTATCGGGCGTATCGAAGGCGCCCGTGTGAGCCGTGATAGTAAAATCGTCCATAAAAATCAAGGTCTTTTCATCATAGTTTTTATTAAAAGCGTAGATTGCAACTCCGACAATCATCGCAACGCTTACCAAAAAAGCAAATATTTGGTAGCTGATACGCTTGAACCACGTCGGAGTCATATTCCTTTTCAGAAAGGCTTTAAGCTTTTCTTTTTTTTCGCCCTTACGCTTTTTCTTCGGATTATCTGCCATCGAAATCACCTTGCAGGGCGAAAATCAAAACGCCCTTTTATACATTACCCGAATAGTTCGGAGCTTCCTTTGTGATATATACATCGTGCGGGTGGGACTCAACAAGACCTGCGCCCGTGATACGAATGAACTGTGCCTTTTCACGCAGCTCCTCGATTGTATGACAGCCGACATATCCCATACCGGAACGAAGACCGCCCATCATTTGGAAGATAGTGTCGGAAAGTGCGCCCTTGAAAGGAACACGACCCTCAACACCCTCGGGTACAAATTTCTTTGAGCCCTTTTGGAAATATCTGTCGGCAGAGCCGTGGTTCATAGCACCGAGCGAGCCCATACCTCTGTAAACCTTAAACTGACGTCCCTGATAAATCTCTGTTTCGCCGGGTGCCTCCTCACAGCCTGCTACGAGCGAGCCGACCATAACGACGCTTCCGCCTGCGGCAAGAGCCTTTACCATATCGCCGCTATACTTGATACCGCCGTCTGCGATAACCGGAATACCGTACTTGTCAGCCATTTCGGCAGAGTCGTAAATTGCCGTAATCTGCGGAACGCCGATACCTGCAACGATACGGGTTGTACAGATTGAGCCGGGACCGATACCGATTTTAACTGCGTCTGCGCCTGCCTTAATGAGCGCTTCGGTAGCCTCGGCGGTTGCAACGTTTCCTGCGATGAGCGAAACATCGGGGAATGCGTTTTTAACCTTTGTTACATTGTTGATAATATTTTGAGAATGACCGTGTGCAGAGTCAAGCACGAATGCGTCAACGCCTGCTTCATACAAAGCCTGCGCACGAATGAGAACATCGTCTGTTACGCCGAGAGCCGCCGCACAGAGAAGTCTGTCCTTGCTGTCACGGGCAGTATTTGGATATTTTACCGCTTTTTCAATATCCTTGATTGTTACGAGACCTGTGAGCTTGCCGTTGTCGTCAACAAGAGGAAGCTTTTCAATCTTTGAAGCCATAAGAATTTTCTTTGCTTCTTCAAGTGTTGTACCTGCAACGGCTGTGATGAGATTTTCTTTCGGGGTCATTACGGAAGAAATACGAACGTCATAGTCCTGAATGAAACGAAGGTCACGGTTGGTGAGAATACCTACGAGAGTGCCGTCGTCCTCACAAATCGGAACACCGCTGATTTTGTACTTGCCCATAAGCATATCTGCGTCTTTAACGCTGTGTTGCGGGGAGAGATAAAACGGATTAAGGATTACACCGTTTTCGCTTCTCTTAACCTTGTCAACCTCGGTAGCCTGTTCCTCGATTGTCATATTCTTATGGATAACGCCGATACCACCTTCACGGGCGATTGCGATAGCCATACGGGATTCTGTTACTGTATCCATTGCCGCAGTCATAAGCGGAATGTTAAGGCTGATGTCTTTTGTCAGTCTTGTTTTGGTGGAAACTTTATCGGGAGTTACGTCTGACTTTGCAGGAATTAAAAGCACGTCGTCAAAGGTGAGTCCCTCTTTTACAAATTTTTCGTTATAGCTCTTCATAACAGTCCTCCTATTACTTATTTCTATAAATTTTATCTATTTTACCACTTTGTATTAAGTATATCAAGTACTTTTTTGCTCATTGACTGCATTTACTATCATTTGTACCGTTTGTTCAACTGTATTGTTGTTGCAATCAATGGTAATGTCGGCATATTTTTTGTATAAAGGCAGGCGTTCGTTGTACATATCACGGAGCGTTGAACCGTTTTTGAGCACAACTCCTCGGGTGGTGATGTTCTTTATTCTGTCGCACATTTCGTCATAGCCGAGATGAAGATAAATCACCCTGCCGCTTTTTTTGAGATGCTCCATACCCTTTTGGCTGTAAACCACCGAGCCGCCTGTTGCAATAACGGTTGCGTTAATATTAAGCGAGAGTATGCATTTTTCCTCAGCCGAAAGAAAATAATCCGTGCCGTCTGTGTTTATAATCTCCTGTAACGCACGCTCCTCCAAGCCCTGAAGCAGTAGGTCGGTATCAAAAAAGTTTTTCAACAGTGCCTTTGCCGTAAGTACGCCGCAGGTGCTTTTTCCGCTTCCCGGCATACCGATTAAAATTATGTTTTCCTTATTCATTATTTCACTCCGACTTTTTTGCAATTAAATTCCATAGGACACTCGTCGCATTTCGGCTTTCGTGCAGAGCAAATATCTCTGCCGAAAAGCACTATTCTGTGGCAAAAATCTGAGCCCTCGTCGGCAGGAACAATTTTTTTGAGTGCAAATTCTATTTTCTTCGGGTCCTTATCCTCAACAAGTCCTATTCTGTTTGAAATTCTTATCATATGGGTGTCAACGACGATACTTTCCTTGCCGTAAATATCGCCGACAATGAGATTAGCCGTTTTTCTGCCGACACCGTTTAGCGTAATCAAATCCTCGATATTGTCGGGAACAACGCCGCCGAAACGGTCACGCACGCCCTTTGCCATATCAATTATCGACTCCGCCTTGCTTTTATAAAAGCCGCAGGAATGTATGATTTTTTCGATATCCTTTACATCTGCGTTGCAATAGTCGTCAAGCGTTTTGTATTTTTCAAACAATGCAGGCGTGACAAGGTTTACTCTTGCGTCCGTGCATTGAGCCGAAAGACGAACCGCCACCAAAAGCTCAAACGGATTTGAGGCATTGAGCGAGCAGATTGCCTCGGGATATTCCTTTTTCAAAACTTCAATAGCGTTTAACGCTCTTTGCTTTTTCGTCATTTGTTTTTGTCTTTTATCCTTTGCCAATATTCACGATGGGTTTGCTCGTTTTTGTTTTCGCCGTAGGTGTAGTAGCGTGCATTTTTGATTTTGTCGGGGAGATATTGCTGTTTTACCCAATGATTATCAAATGCGTGGGGATAGAGATAATGCTGTCCCTTAACCGCCGCATCCTCGCCATCGTAATGCTTATTTTGAAGCTGACGGGGAATAGGTCCGATATTTCCCTTTCTTACGTCCTCAAGGGCTAAGTCTATTGCGGCTTCGCCCGAATTTGATTTCGGCGAGGTGGCGACTAATATTACTGCGTCGGCAAGCGGTATTCTCGCTTCGGGAAGTCCGAGCATTAACGCACTGTCAACCGCCGCCTTTACTATCGGGATTATCTGCGGATAGGCAAGTCCGACGTCCTCGCAGGCGGTTACTAAAAGCCGTCTGCACGCCGAGGGCAAATCTCCCGCTTCAAGAAGCCTTGCAAGATAATGAAGCGCAGCGTCGGGGTCGGAGCCTCGCATACTCTTTTGAAAAGCCGATATAATGTCGTAATGCTCGTCGCCGTCACGGTCATAGCGCATGGCGGATTTTTGAGTAAGCTCACCTGCAACGTCAAGAGTTATCGTCTTTTTTGAGTCAATAACAGGCGTTGCAAGCACGCAGTTTTCGACGCTGTTCATTGCCTTTCGTACATCACCGCCGCAGCCGTTTGCAATCCTCTCGCAAACGCCCTGCTCATATTCTATTGCTACGCCCTGTTCATTTTGCAAAAATTCAAACGCTCTTTCAACAGCCGGAACAATATCCTTGCTTTCGATTTGCTTAAATTCAAAAACCGTGCTTCGTGACAGAATAGCCGAGTAAACATAAAAATAGGGATTTTCCGTAGTCGAAGCGATAAGCGTTATTTTTCCGTTTTCTATGTATTCCAAAAGCGTTTGTTGTTGGCGTTTGTTGAAATACTGAATTTCGTCAAGATAAAGCAGTATTCCGTTGGGCGCAGAAAATGTGTCAAGCTCGGCAACTATTTCCTTAATGTCCTTTGTTGAAGCGGAGGTGCCGTTGAGCTTGCGTAAGGCACGCTTCGTCTTGTTTGCGATAATGGACGCAACAGTCGTTTTTCCGACGCCCGACGGACCGTAAAAAATCAAATTCGGAACGTCGCCGTTTTCTATCATATTGTAAAGAGCCTTGTCGGGAGAAAGCAGGTGCTTTTGTCCTACAACCTGCGAAAGCTCCGTAGGTCTTATTCTGTCTGCAAGGGGTTTATTCATTGTTTTCTCCCTGTCGATTTTTTGAGAATACACAGCCGCAGAAATTTTGGCGGTAGAGCGAGTATTCTTTGCTTAACTGAATTGAACGCTTGTAGCCCTCCCGTTTTTTGAAATCGGAGGGAAGCCATTTTACGCCGTATTTTTCTTCAAGCCCGAAGCCAAGCTCGTTGATTTTTTGACTGTTTTTGAGCGGACTTATCGAAAGCGTGGTACAAAAATAATCGAAGCCCTGCTCCCTTGCAAGCCTTACCGTGCTTTCAAGCCGCATTTTATAACACCTAAAGCACCTCTCTCCGCCCTCCGGAACATTCTCCAAGCCCTTTGCGATTTCGAGAAAATCATCATAATTATAGTCGCCCTCAACGAGAGTAACTCTGTTTTTGAACGGCATTTGAGATATGAGTCTTTTCTGCTCCTCAAAGCGTTTGTCAAATTCCTGCTTCGGCGAAATATTTGGGTTGAAATAATACACCGTGATGTCGAAATATCGGCTCAAATATTCAAGAGTGTAGCTTGAACACGGAGCGCAGCACGAGTGAAGCAGGAGCCTCGGCGGATTGTCGGGGTCAATATTTTCAATTATTTTGTCGAGCTGATTTTGATAATTTATTTTGTTCATCGTGATAAATAGTTGATAGGATTTACCTTTTCGCTGTCTATGATTACCTCAAAGTGACAATGCGGACCGGTTGAATTTCCGGTTGAGCCGCCTTCGGCAATCTTCTGTCCCTTTGTAACTGTTTCGCCCACGCCGACAGATAGCTTTGAGTTATGGGCATAAAGCGTATAAATCTTTCTGTCCTGTGCGTCGGTACCGTGATAAATGATGATGTATTTTCCGTAGGAATAGTAATTTCCCTTTTTGTCACGAAGCGCCTTTGAGGTTACAACAATACCCTTTTGAGCCGCAACAACCGTTGTTCCGACAGGATATGGGAAATCAATTCCCGTATGCTTGCCGCCGTTTTTGTAGTAGCCGAAGCTCTCGCTTACCGTGTAGTGGCCGGGAGCAGGGTATGTCATATTCAAAACGGCGTTGGATTTATAGTACAAGGCGGAGGTTGTGTTAGGCACGTCGGGATTTTTCACAATATCCGAAACCTCGGGAATTTTCATTTCCGAGGGGTCCTTTTGTCCGCTCAAGATTGCATTTATTTCCTCGTCAACGAGCTTTATGAGTTCCTCGTCCTCGTATTTGTACTCACCGTACATCTTCGTTTGCGCCGTATATTGTGCGAGAAGTGCGTCGCTTTCGGCACGGTTCGTTGCAAGAGTTATCTTCTTTTCGGCAATCTCGTCTTGCTTTGCTTCGATTATATGCTGCTCGTTCAAAAGCTGTGCTTGTTTTTCGTCAAGGCTTGCCTTGTTTTGCTCAAGCTCCGTTTTTTTGCTCAAAATCTCGCTGTTTTGCTCGGTTATCTCGTCGATTTTTCTGTTAACCTCATTCATCAGCGCCGTGTCGGATTTTGTTATTGCCTTTATCATTTCGTAGCGGCTGAAAAGCTGACTTATGTCCTTGCTTGTAAGAAGCGCAATCAAAATACTGCTTGAGCCCGAAACGTACATTGCACGCAGACGAAGGCAATATGCATTCTTCGTTGTTTCAAAGCTATCGTGAAGTGCTTCAAGCTTGTCGTTTGCCTTGTCGTATTCTGCCTGAACCTCGGCAATATCCTCGCTTAAAACGGTTATATCGGCGGTGAGCAAATCAACCTTTTCACTCGCCTGCCTTACCTCGTTATCGAGTAGGGTAAGCTCTTCGTTAAGGTAGCCGATTTTTTCATCAAGACTGTCTATGTATTCGCTCGTCACCTTTTCCGACTCGGAAAACTGCTTGAGCTTTTCTTCACTTTCCTTAAGGCTTTGTTCAAGTGCCTTGCGTTGCTCCTCAAGTATTGCCTGCGCCTGCTCTACCGTCATTTCGTTGCTCGGCGCAGTTGTCGGCTCGTCGGCATATGCAACACCCGACGAGCACAGCGCAAAGCATAGTGATAATATTATGCAAAAAGCCTTTTTTGTTACTGTTTTCAAAAGTAAAAATCTCCTTACTTATGGTAAATATAATTTGGGGTCTACTGCGTACGCCTGACTTGTTCCTCCGACTCTGACCTCAAAATGAAGATGCGGACCGGTTGAATTTCCTGTTGAGCCGCTATATGCAATAAGCTGTCCCTTTTGGACGTATTCGCCCTCACTGACAACTCTTGAATTGTTATGGGCATACAAGGTGTAGACGGTCTTGCCGCTTGAATTCGTTTTGTCGTGGCGAATAACAATATAACGTCCATAGCTTCGGTACGTTCCGTTGGCATTTTTCAAGTCTGTTGAAATGATTACCGTTCCGCTTTCTGCGGCAACGATTCTTTGATTAACCTGTCCGCCTGTTGCAAAGTCGCAGCCTGAATGACCCGAATATGCACCGAAAGCGCAGGTTATCGTTGTGTAGGCGGGGCAGGGATAAATCATACTCAGCTTGCCTGACGGCGAGGTTGTAGGTTTAGTTGTAGTAGTTGTCGTAGTAGCCGGCTTACCCGGAGTATTCGTAGTGCTCGGTTGAGTAGTTGTAGTTGTTGTGGTAGTAGTTTCGGGCTTATACTTATCGTCGGCGGCGGCAATTGCGTCGTCGATTTCCTGCATAAGAACGTCGTGCTGTTTTTCGTACATCTCGGTATTGTCGTAAACCTTATCCAAGGTCTTGTTTGCTTCGAGCTGTTGAGCCTCAATTTCAGCCTGACGCTTTTCCATATCACGCTTTTGCTCAGCCAAATTCGTCTGTTGTATTTTCAAATTTGCCGAGTCAGATTCAAGCACGCTTTGGGTTTTGACGAGCAATTCCTCGTTTTGCTTAAGCTCGTTTCTTGTTTGCGTAAGCTGAGTAGTCTGCTGCCTTACGATATTGATGAGCGTTGCGTCACGGCGTGATACGGCGCTTACCATTTCAAGCCTTGTCAAAAGCTGGGAAAGTCCGTCGCTGTTTAGCAAAAAACCGAGCGAGCTTGAGATGTCGCCGCTGACATAAAGCGCTCTTATTCGCTTGCAGTATTCGGTATAGGTCAGCTTGAACTGTTTGTCTAATTCCTCGGACTGAACCTCTAATTCGTCCAGCCTTGTGTGTATTTTCTCAATGCTTTGCTTGTTTTCCTCTATACTCTTTTCAAGCTCGGTGATACTGTTGTTCGTTTTTGTGACTTCATTTTTTACTATCGTGTACTGCTTTTTGAGATTGTCGAGGCGTTGATTGAGCACACGCAGATATTCCTCGGTGTCCTCGCCCTGCGCCTTGAGAATTTCGAGCTGCTCGTCAACCTTTTTCAGCTCCTCGTTGAGCTCCTCAACCGTTTGGGCGCAAGCCGTTTCCGGCATAGACGCACTAAAGCCCGTCACCGTCAAAATAAGGCACAGGCACATTAAAAATGATATGAATTTTTTTGCCGCTTTTTTCATAAATCCACACCCTGTCTCTTATACACATCTGACGCTGCCGACGAAGGCGGAGGGGTAGGGCGCGGG
>CAMFQI010000040.1 GCA_945980015.1 uncultured Eubacterium sp.
ACAACAATGAATATTATTGCGACAATCAAGTAATCCATAGCAACACCCCCTTACACCTTTTACAAGGTCGGGGAAAGATTTAACCGCCTACCGTTATGGTAGTTTTCCTTATCCAAGTGAATTATACAAAATTCTATACACATTGTCAATATTCACAAAAAACAGCTTCTCGTTTAGGGAAGCTGTTTTTGTTGATTACAGATATTTATGTATTTTGATTTGGTCGAGGATTTTGCCGACGATTGCGAAGATAACTGCCGAGCCGACTGCCTGAACAATCGAGAAAGGAACAGAGGTTAGCGCACTCGGGAACGAATACATAATTCCCTCTGCAAGAAGATAGCCGAAAATTGTAATCAAGCCCGAAACGACTGTCATAATAAGCGTTGTGACATTAACGATTTTCGGAGATTTCTTTTTGTTATAAGCCGCAGTTGCAAGAATAAACGGAACAGCGTTAACCGCCTTGATTATCGCAGTTGCCACAGCCCATTGCGGCGCTCCCGCCAAAACGTCTGCGAGCGCACCGCCGACAGCAGCCGCAAGAGCCGCCCACGGTCCCAAAATACATCCCGCAATATAAATCATACTGTCTCCGAAATGCAAATATCCACTGTTAATGCCTGTCGGAATTTTTATAAAAGCGGTGCACACGGTAATCAATGCCGCCATCAATCCCGTAAGGCAAATCTTTTTAACCTTGTTTTTCATTATTTTGTACCTCATTTCTTTAATATGGGATTATTATACAGTGTTTCTGTCCACTAAAAAAGATACAAAAATAATAATATTTTAAGGTACAGATAAGCACATCAATACGTCTTAATCATTTCAAAATCCATTGATTTGAGCATATCAAGAAGGTCGGCGTTATTGCTAATCGGCTTTTTTGTTATTATTCCGCCCCGTGCAAGCTGGCGCATAACGTGAAAATCGGAGCCGGAAACCATCAGCTTATTATTTTGCTTTGCCCAAGTCTCCGCCTTTTCGTTACATTCCCTGCTTGTTTTTCCGTTATAAATTTCAACGCCGTCGATAAAATCGGGATTGCAGCGGCGAATTCCCGTACGAAACGGATGAGCCTGATAAACGAGATAGCCCTCAGAATGCATAAGGCGATAAACCTTTTCCTCCCATATTGCCATAAGATTGCCCTGTTTTTTGAGCCAATCCTCCTCAACGCCGTATATGAGATAATCATTCGCCGTGCCGTAATGACGAAGCTCAATCCCAAGCATTACGCTGAAATCCGACGGCGCAAGTCTTTTCATTTCTCTATACGACTGAAGATAAAAGTCAATTTTTTTCTGCGGTGCAATCAAATTATGATTATACCACGTAAGCGGACTGTAATGGTCGGTCAGTACAATTCCCGAAAAGCCCTGCTCAAGATAGCTTTTTAGTATATTCCTCGGCGACACTCTGCCGCACTGCGACACGGGTCCGGTATGAGTATGCATTTCATATTTATATTCCATCAGTAATCTGTCCTTTTGAACATTTCGTTTATTTTGTCGCACAAAAGCGGATAGCCGTCAAGACGTCTGTCAGCCATGAGCATTTCCTCGGCACATTTCCTGCATAAATTGAGCGTTTGAATATCCTCAACCATATCGGCAATCTTAAGATTCGGAAGACCATGTTGTTTTTTGCCGAAAAAGTCACCGGGTCCTCTTGTTTTCAAATCGTATTCGGCAATCTTAAAGCCGTTTGAGGTTGATTTCATAACGCCGAGACGTTCCTTAGTCTGCTCACTTTGATTATCGCTGACTAATATACAATAGCTTTTTTCTTTTCCCCTACCTACTCGTCCACGAAGCTGGTGAAGCTGTGAAAGTCCGAAGCGGTCGGCGTTTTCAATAAGCATTATGGTAGCATTAGGCACGTCAACGCCAACCTCGATAACGGTCGTTGAAACGAGAATTTGAATTTCGCCGCTTGCAAAACGGTGCATAATCTCGTCCTTTTGCTTAGGCTTCATTTTGCCGTGAAGAAGTCCGAGCGAATAATCGGAAAACTCGTTTTCACAAAGAGCCTTTGCATATTCCTCGGCAGCTAAAAGCTCACTTTCGCCCTCGTCAATAAGCGGGCAAACAATATATGCCTGTCTGCCGTTATCAAGCGCTTTTTTGATAAATCTGTATATTCGCTCGTGATAGGACGAATTTACATAATCTGTGCGAATTTCCTGTCTGTTCGGCGGAAGCTCGTCTAGTACACTGATATCAAGCTCGCCGTATATAATAAGTCCGAGCGTTCTCGGTATCGGCGTTGCCGACATAACGAGTAGATGCGGGTGGTCGCCCTTCATTGCCAAATCGGCACGTTGTTCAACGCCGAAGCGGTGTTGCTCGTCGGTACAAACCAAGCCTAAATTTGCAAATTCAACATCGTTTTGAATAAGCGCATGAGTTCCTATAATAAAATCAATTTCACCGTCAATAAGCTGTGACTTGATTTTCTTTTTTTCGCTTGCCTTTGTTGAGCCGGTCAGCAAAGCAAGTCTGATAGGCGTGCCGTCGAAAAGCCTTTTGAAGCTTTCGTAATGCTGACAGGCAAGTATTTCGGTCGGTGCCATCATAGCCGCCTGATAGCCATTTTTAATTACGGTATGAATAACCGCACCGGCAACGGCTGTTTTACCCGAGCCGACGTCTCCCTGAATAAGCCTGTTCATTGTATGGGGCGAACGCATATCGCAAAGACAATCATTTATACACCTTTTCTGTGCGTGCGTGGGTTCAAACGGCAAAAGCGAATAAAATTCGTCGGTATAATCCGTATTAACCAAATGATTGTTTTTCTCACTTCTCTTGCCCTTCAGAAGCATAAGGCCTAATTGCAAAGTGAGAAGCTCCTCGAAGATAAGACGTTTTCTTGCAGTCTCAATATTTTCGCTACACGACGGAAAATGAATTTCCTTAAGTGCAAAATCGAGCGTGCAAAGGTCGTATTTTTTGCGCAGTTCATCGTTTAACGTATCCTCAAAAACGCCGATTTTGTCAAATGCTCCTCGCACCGCCTTTGCAATAGCCTTTGAATTAAGATTTTGAGTAGCGGGATAAATCGGATGAATAGCCATACCCGTTTTTATGCTCTCGATTTGAGGCGAGGACATATTAGCGTCTGTAAAACGCTTTTCCACCTTGCCGTAAAGTATGTATTCATCATAGGTACGAAGCGATTTTGCAAGATATTCGTTATTAAAAATCGTTACGTGAATAACCGTTTCGCCGTCGGAGAAATTACATTTATAAAGCGTTAAGCCCTTTCGTATTCTGTTTTCACGAACAGGCGTAATCATCGTTGCACGAATTGAAACCGCTTGGTCGGTCGGCGCATCAACAACGCTCACGGTACTGCTTTGGTCAAGATACTTTCTCGGATAGTAATGAACAAGATTTTCCAATGAGTAAACGCCCAGCTTATTAAAAAGCCGGGCTTTCTTTTCTCCAACACCTTTTACGAACTGAATATCATATTCGCTTAGCTTCATTTACTCCACCGAAATAATATAATAGTAAACAGGCTGACCGCCGTTGACAACGCTGATTTCAGCCGAGTCGCCGAGCTTTTCGCCGAGCATTGCCTCAAGTCTTGAAGCGTCGTCCTCGGTCATACCCTCTCCGTATATAACGGTAACAAGACTGTTTTCGTCGGGATTGAACATTTCACAGCAGGAGTCAAGAGCAATTTGCTCCTTATCCTCGCCTATGAATTTTATTGCGCCGTTACAAAGTCCCATAATCTGTCCCTTTTGTATCGGCTTTCCATCGACCTCACTGTCACGAGCGGCAAAGGTTACGCTTGCCGTTTGGGTTTTGAGTGCGGCCTGCATCATATTCTCTGCATTCGTCTGAGCTTCCTCGGATTCGTCAAAGGTCAGCATAGCCGCAACACCCTGCGGAATCGTCTTTGTTTCAAGCACGACAACCTCTCTGTCCTTGATTTCATCACGAGCCATTTGAGCCGCCATAATAATATTTTTGTTGTTAGGAAGAACGAAAACGGTTTTTGCGCCAACGCTTAAAACAGCTCTTGAAATATCATCGGTTGACGGATTCATAGTCTGTCCGCCGCTAACCACGACATCTGCTCCCAAATCGGAGAAAAGCTCCGTCAATCCGTCGCCTGCGCAAACACATACAAAGCCGTAATCCTTTTCGGGCTCGGCAGGTGCGCTTCCCCCTTTTTCAACTTCCTCCTGCTTTTCGGGAGCTTTCATATTAACAATCGAAAGGTCGTACATTTCGCCGTATTTTGCACCTGTTGTCAAAACAGTACCCGGTGCGTCTGTTTTCACCTTTACAGAAATAACGCCCTTGTCCTCGCTGACCTTTACGCCGTCGCCGAGTGCCTCCAAATAAGCACGAAGCTTTTCGATACTGCTTTCCTTTGCACCGTTTTTCTTGTGAATAACAAGCTCAACGGCATAGTTGTATTTTAGATTTTCCTGTGAAGACTGTGTCTTGCCGTCGGTTTCATCCGCAAGTGCTTCGTCACCTATCGGACGGATAATTACATCATTTCCGATAACGCTTTCCATACCCTTAAGTATGAGCAAAAATCCCTGACCGCCTGCGTCAACAACGCCCGCCTTTTTCAGCACGGGGAGTAAATCAGGCGTAGAGGCAAGCGCTTCCTTCGCCGCTTCAAGTGCGGCAACGCAGACCTCGATAGGCTCGTCGTTAATCTCTGCCATCTTCTCAGCCGCCTCCGCCGCACATCTTACAACAGTAAGAATTGTGCCCTCGGTAGGCTTCATAACTGCCTTATAAGCCGCGTCGCTTCCTGCACGAAACGCCCTTGCGATATCCTTGCCGCCTGCGGCATCCAAGCCCTTGAACGCCTTTGAAAAGCCACGGAAAATAAGCGAAAGAATAACGCCCGAGTTACCTCTTGCACCTCTCAAAAGTCCCGAAGCAACCTTTTTCGACACCTCGCCTATCGTTACATCGTCGCTTAAATTCTTTATATCCTCTGCCGCAGAAGCAATAGTCATCGACATATTTGTTCCCGTATCGCCGTCGGGCACCGGGAAAATATTCAAAGCGTCAACCGCCTGTCTGCTGTTTGCAATATTGTTCGCACCGGAGATTACACCGTCACGAAACATTCTTCCTGTAATCATAATATTTCCAATTCCTCCGGTTAGTTAATACTGTCAATTCCCTCAATATGCACATTTACCTCAGACACCTTAAGATCGGTTGCACTTTCGATTGTATAGCGTACCTTATTGACAATACTGTCGGCAATCGCATTGATATTTACGCCGTAGGAAACGGCAATGGAGAGATCAACAACAAGTGCGCCGTTTACACTTTTTATAACAACGCCCTGATTTGAGTTGTCAAGCTCCGAGGCTCTTTCAACACGGTTAATGATAGCCGACTTAATACTCTGCACAGGATTTGAGTTTACCATTCTTGTAACACCAAAGCAGCTTTGTGCGGCATTGCCCACTAATTTTGCAAAATAGCTGTTGGTTATTTCTATATAACCGTTTTGGTTTTCATATTTAATCATACATTACCTCCTGTTGAACGAATTAATTATAATACCAATCTTGAATATTTGAAAAATAATTTCCGAAGTATCCCTGCATATCTCCGCGCATTGCCTTTGAGTAGCAAATAACGGCGTCACGGTAGAGTATCGGAATAAATGGCATATCGGCCGAAAAAGAAAGCGTGAATTTTCCTATCTCGGCGTCACCGCTCAAAAAATTATTATATGTGACGGCGGCAGAGCACTCTTGGTCAATGCCGTAGCTCGTGCTTGCGCCCTCGGTGAAAAAGCCGGTAAGCCGCATATCAAGAGGAAGCTTCGTTTCGCCGATATAAAGGTCAAAGTTCTCGTCCTCAAGTGCCTGAATATAGTCCTCATCCGACATCGTTTTTATGCCGACATAAAATCCGACAGCCTCAAGCTGTTGCTTAATAAGTGTTGCGGCAGATTTTCTGTTTGTATTTTCATTAACGAGAATACTAATTGACCTGCCCGACACTCCGCTTTGAGATATTGCCTGCTTTGCGGCTGCTGTGTCGGCTGACGACTGAAACATCTGCGTTTCTCTGCCGAGGCTTGAGCTCGGATGATAAATTGAAGTTGCCGCTTTTGCGTATCCCTGATATGCGCTTTTTACGACAGTCGCTCTGTCAAGCGCAAGCGATATTGCACGGCGTATATCTGCGTTTGAGGTAATGCCTCTTTTTGAATTAACGCCGAGATAAACAAGATTATTTTGGCTTACCTTCTTTTTGCTGCATTTTAGCCTTGAAATTTCGTCGGTTGCCGCATCACGATAGGCATAGCTTATATTTCCGATATTAAGGGCGTTATTTATTGAATCGGTCGCCGGAACATTCACGAGCTGAATTTTTGTAAATCTCGGAGTAAATTCCTCACGGTAAAGAGGATTAACCTCAACATAAAGCTTTCCGTCGCCCTCGGTAAAGGCATATCTTCCGCTTCCTATCGGAAACTTACTGTCTCCCTGATTTGACCTTGCGATATAAAACGTCAGCAGTCTGTGAGCATATTTGTCGGGATAATTCAAATCAAAGGCAATTTCGGTTGCACTCAACACTCTTGCATTTCGTATCGGTTCAAGTGAGCTTTGCCAATACGATGATTTCTTTGCAAGATAAAACGCTTCAACAACGCTTTCGGCATCGAGCACGCTTTCATCCGAAAATTTCAGACCGCTTATTATCGTTACATTCAGCGTAGTAGGGTCGGAATATGAATAGGAGGTTGCGATTTCGGGTTGAACATCAAGCTCCTCGTCTATTCTAAACAGTGATTCAAACACTAAATCCTGAACAATATGGTTATTCAGCGAGTCGGACTCATACGGCGAAAGCGAGTCGGATTGAGTATAGCTCAGCTTAAAGCCGGTTGTATCGGTGACGATTTGAGCCGACTGCTCATTTATTATCGGGCGTTGACTTTGTACGTTTTCCTTACTGCAGGCGCACATAGCTGCGGCAATAATGACAAACGAGCAAAGCACGGCGATTATTCTTTTCGTCATTTTCTAAACCTTTCTATATGAACGGTTTTTGCACTTTTGTTGTCCACCTCGAAAAAAATGCCCTCCAAGGTGCACGGTCCGTCAGGGTTTGAAAACCTGACAGGCAAATTCGTTTTCAGCTTTTGTATTGCAATTTTCGGCTCAATTCCGAGCACCGAATAATAAGGTCCCGTCATTCCGAGGTCGGTAATATATCCCGTACCGAGCGGCAAAATCTGTTCATCCGAGGTTTGAATATGAGTATGAGTTCCGAAAACCGCCGATACTCTGCCGTCAAGATAAAATCCCATTGCCCGCTTTTCACTCGTTGCCTCTGCATGAAAATCAACAATAATTATATTTACGCCCTCGTTTTGCAGTCTTTCGATTTCCTCGTCAACAGCGTCAAACGCATTACGGTTATTATCAAGATAAACCGTGCCCTGCAAATTAATTATTGCAATCCTACTTGCACCCTTATCAAGAATAACCGAGCCGTTGCCCGAAGCCGAGGAATGAAAATTGCACGGGCGAATGATGAACTCGTTACTGTCGAGATAATCATAAATTTCAGGACGCTTGAGTGCGTGATTTCCAAGAGTAATCACATCTGCGCCGCTGTTGAAAATATGCTGAGCGCTCTTGGGAGTAACGCCGTTTCCGACTGCACTGTTCTCGCCGTTAACAATAACGAAATCGGCACCGTATTCTCTTTTTAATTTCGGCAGAACATCACGCAGATATTCGCACCCCTGCGACGATACAACATCGCCGATAGCCAAAAATTTCAAAGCTTCACCGTTTCTTAAATATCTGTCTCTTATACACATCTCCGAGCCCACGAGACGTAGAGGAA
>CAMFQI010000041.1 GCA_945980015.1 uncultured Eubacterium sp.
GGTTAACACTTTCAGGGGTGAAGCATATGAAAAGAATACGAACCTCAACAAAGGCAAGAGACAATAGACTGATTAAGCTTTTGAAACGGATTGTTCTCGTTTTGTTTATACTGCTTTTGTGCGTTGCTATCGCAGGCGTGGGAGCCTTTGAATATCTGAAAATTCAGGGCAAAAATGCGTCGCAGGGCATTGCCGTCGGTGATACATACAGCGAAATTATCGAATATGACGGCAAAAAGTATAAGTACAACGAAAATATGGTAACGGTGGCGTTTTTGGGCATTGACAAGACGGAGCTTACCGATTTGGGCGAAAGTGAATTTGCCGGAGCGTCGGATGCGATGATGGTTGTGGCTATCGACACACGAACGAAAAAGGCGAAGGTAATTGCGCTTCCCCGTGAAATTATGACAGAAATGAATACATATTATGACGGTACCGACGAGATTCGTCAGCAGGAAACTCATCAGCTTTATCTTGCGTATTCCTACGGTGGAGGCGGTGAGCTGAGCTGTCAAAATGCGGTGGAAACTATAAGCCGTGTGTTGTATGGGGTCAGCGTGCCGTATTATTACGCACTTGATTTGGACGGAATTGCGGCGCTTAATGACGCAATAGGCGGCGTTGTGATAAAGCCAAAGTGTGATATTCCGGCATATGATATTGTAAAGGACAGGGTTACAACCTTAAAGGGCGACGCTTCACAGTCGTATGTCCGCACGAGAGATACCGAAAATGCCGAGGGGTCGCTTGAACGTCTTGACCGTCAGGTTCAGTATGTTGAGAGCTTTGTTATGCAGGTTGCACCTGCGATAATGACGGATATTACAAAGCTGTACAGACTTTATGATGTCGGCAGTCAGTACAGTAGGACAAATTTAACCGCAAGTGATGCGGCGTATCTTGCTTCGCTTTTGATGTCAGGCGGTAGCGTTACGTTTGACACCTATACCATCGACGGTGAAATGACCACGTATGAGGACGAAACGCTTGAAAACACCTCTCATGCGGCGTTTTATCCCGATGAGGATTCGCTGATGAAAACAGTCTTGGAAGTTTTCTACACAAGAATTGGATAATCGAAAGCCCGGAGGACTTCCCTCCGGGCTTTAGTTTTATTCTTCTGCAGTTCGTTTATCTCTATGCTCTGCGCACGCTGTAACAAAGCCCTTGAACAGAGGGTGCGGCTTATTAGGTCTCGACTTGAATTCAGGATGGAACTGACCTGCAACAAACCACGGATGATCCGGTATTTCAACCATTTCAACAATATGATTATCGGGGCTTGTGCCTGCAAAAATCATACCGCCGTCGAGAAGCTGCTGACGAAAATCGTTATTAACCTCATATCTGTGACGGTGACGTTCCTTAATTTCCTCCTCGCCGTAAAGCGCATAAGATTTTGACTCCTTATTCAGCACGCACGGATATTCGCCGAGACGAAGAGTGCCGCCCAAATCGGAAAGATTTTTCTTTTCAGGCAGGATATCAATAACCGGATACGGCGTTTCGGGGTCGATTTCAGCCGAATTTGCACCGTCAAGCCCAAGCACATTTCTTGCAAATTCGATAATAGCAATCTGCATGCCGAGGCAAATTCCGAGATAAGGAATATTGTGAGTTCTTGCGTAATTACAAGCGATAATCTTACCCTGCGTTCCTCTGCTTCCGAAACCGCCGGGTACGAGAATTCCGTCCATATCGCCCAAAATTTCATCAACGTCAACGCCTTCACCCTCTAGGCTTTCGCTGTCTATCCAATGAATATCAACCGCACTTCTTGTCGGAATACCGCCGTGCTTTAGCGCTTCGTTGACACTGATATAGCTGTCGTGAAGCTCAACATATTTGCCGACCATTGCAATTTTTACCGTTCTTTGCGGATTTCTCAAAGCCCAAAGCATTTGCTCCCAATCGGTCAAATCCTGCTCGGGTGCTTCAATTCCCAATTTCTTGAGCACAACGCCGTCCATATTCTGTTCCTTGAGCATCATCGGTACCGCATAGAGAATATCGCAGTTATTGTTTTCGATAACACATTCCTTGTCAACATTGCAGAAAAGCGAAATTTTGTTTTTTATATCGTCCGACATATGATGCTCGCAACGGCAAACGATAATATCGGGGTGAATACCGAGAGACAGCATTTCCTTAACCGAATGTTGCGTCGGCTTACTTTTGAGCTCGTTGGACGCCGCAAGATACGGAACAAGCGTTACGTGAACGAAAAGGCAGTTTTCACGGCCGTATTCTGCGGCAAACTGACGAATTGCCTCCAAAAACGGCTGGCTTTCGATATCGCCGATTGTACCGCCGATTTCAACAAGACAAACATCTGCGCCGTTTTCGGCATTTTGGCGTATGTATCTTTTGATTTCATTTGTAACATGAGGAATAATCTGGATAGTCTGACCGCCGTAAACTCCTTTACGCTCGTCGCTGATAACCTTCCAATAAACCTTGCCCGAGGTAAGATTTGAGTGCTTGCCTAAATTTTCATCAATAAATCTTTCGTAATGTCCCAGGTCTAAGTCCGTTTCTGCGCCGTCGTCTGTTACGAAAACCTCGCCGTGCTGAACGGGATTCATCGTTCCCGGATCAACGTTCAAATACGGGTCAAGCTTTTGAGCCGTAACCTTTAAGCCTCTTGCCTTAAGCAATCTTCCGAGTGATGCCGCAGTAATGCCTTTTCCTAGTCCCGAAACAACGCCGCCCGTAATAAAAATGTATTTCGCCTTATTCATAACTACCTCTCCTTTTTATGAATATGTTTGCCGACTTATATATTACAACATTATATATAGCTTAATCGACTTAATAAAAACAAAAAAAGACGGCAGTACCACCCTACGAAACTCCATAGAGTTGTACAACCATCTGTACTTAAGTATTATAAACCCATTTTTTCATAAAATCAATAGTTTTATTGAAAAAATATTATCTGTCGTTACAGCTAAGGCGAATACCAAGCTGCTTGATTACCTTTTCATCAACCGACGAAAGCATAACGCTGCAATGCATTTCGCTGTTTTTCAGGTTGCCCAGCTGCTCAAGTGCAAGCTTTGCGTTATTATCCGTAACGGCTGAAATTGAAAGCGCAATCAAAATTTCGTTTATATGAAGCTGGGGATTTTTTGCGCCGAGATGCTCGGTTTTCAGGCTTTCGATAGGACGGATAACCTCAGGGTCGATAAGCATGATATCGTCAATGCCTGCAAGAGCCTTTAGTGAATTAAGCAGCAGTGCACTTGCGCAGCCCATAATTGACGAGGTTTTGCCCGTAATCAGTCTGCCGTCGGCAAGCTCGATAGCCGCCGCAGGCGCATTTGTTTTTGACGCAAGATTTTCCGCAAGGGCAACGCATTTTCTGTCCTCAGAGGTAATTCCGGCATTGTTCAAAAGAAGCTCAAGCTTGTAGATTTCGTCATCATTCTTTGCTCCGCGCTTTTTGTTTATCTTTGCCGTAAAGTATCTGCGAATAATCTCGTCCTTTGAGGCACTCGTCACCGCCTCGTCGTCAAAAATGCAGTTTCCCGCCATATTAACGCCCATATCGGTGGGTGATTTATAAGGGCATTTTCCGTAAATCTTGTCAAATGTTGCTTTCAAAACAGGGAATATTTCTACATCACGATTGTAGTTTACAGTCGTTTTGCCGTAAGCCTCCAAGTGCCACGGGTCAATCATATTGACGTCGTTCAAATCTGCGGTTGCGGCTTCGTATGCAATATTGACTGCGTGATTAAGAGGCAAATTCCAAATCGGGAATGTCTCAAACTTTGCATAGCCCGCTTTAATTCCTCTTTTGTTTTCGTGATAAAGCTGTGAAAGGCAGGTCGCCATCTTTCCGCTTCCGGGACCCGGCGCAGTAATAATCACAAGTCGACGTGAGGTTTCGATATAATCGTTCTTTCCGTAGCCCTCGTCGGAGACAATCTTTGAAATATTATTAGGATATCCGTCGATAAGGTAATGATGATATGCCTTAATTCCGGCTTCGCCGAGCTTTTCCTCAAACGCAACAACCTTAGGCGTCGCCGTATATTTTGTAAGGCAAACGCTTCCTACATAAAGCCCCTTACTCTCAAAGGCGTTGATAAGACGGAATACGTCAACGTCATAAGTAATTCCGAGGTCTCCTCGAATTTTGTTTTTTTCTATATCCTCGGCGCTGATTACCAAAACTATTTCAGCCTCATCCTTGAGCTGAAGAAGCATTTGAAGCTTACTGTCGGGCAAAAATCCGGGCAAAACCCTGCTTGCGTGATAATCGTCAAACAGCTTTCCGCCGAATTCAAGATATAATTTGCCTCCGAATTCGGAAATTCGCTCCTTAATTCTGCTTGACTGCATAGACAAATATTTATCATTATCAAAGCCGATTTTATACATATCGAAAAAACACTTCCCTCTCAAAAATAAGTACAGACAGGCGTACAAAACACCTGTCTGTACCTATTTATTATAGAGTAAGGAGAAGAACTTTTCAATAGTTATTTGTTATTTTGTCGAATTTTTTCCTTTAAGGAAAGGTCGAAGCGGCTGATAAACAAGCATTGTTACCGCAACGCTGATTAATCCCTTTACAAATGTGAACGGAACGTTGAAAATAAGTAAGCACTCAACCATATTCTTTACGCTCGGCAAAAGTGCCTTGTACATTCCGAAAATTGCTTCCTCGGGGAATCCCAAAACAGAATAATAAAGCGGATAAATAAGAAAATAGTTGCTCGGAAGACTTACAAGCGCCATAACAATGGCACTGATAACGCCTGCGATAAGTGCGTTTTTTTTCGTCTTTTTACGGTTGTAAATGAGACCTGCGACGCCTGCAAAAACAGCGCCTAAAATGAAGTTTGAAAGCTCGCCGACAAATCCGCTTTGGCTAACCGCCATATGAATGAGATTTTTGAGCAGAGCAATCAAAACGCCCACAACGGGACCGTATGCGAATGCACCGATAAGCTCTGGCAAATCGGAAAAGTCAAGCTTAATGAAGCTCGGTATAATCGGGATTGAAATTTCGATATACTGTAGTACAACCGCAACGGCAGTCAGTACACCGCAGCCGACAATACGGCGTGTTTTGTTTGATTTTGTTTTTTGTTCGATTGATTTTGACATAATTTTTCCTCCTTTTCGGGCAAAAGAGAAACCCTAATATATTGCTATATTAGGGCGAATAATCATATCCTGCAAAATGCAAAAATAAATATATATTTCTCTCATCCGGACTTTAACCGTCGGTCTCGGAATTTCACCGAGTCAGCCGTCTTTCAACGGGTCGTGGACTTTACCACCGGTGAGGAATTTCGCCTCGCCCTGAAATAATTTGTAAATCTATAATAATACCGTTTTTTCAATTTGTCAACATTTTTTTGATTTAATAATCAAGTATATAATTAAAACTTAGGGTAATTGTCCCCTAAGTTTTAACTGAAATGCATATTAATGTGAATACTTCAATCAAGATTGCCGGTAAGAAGCATAATTCCTGTTAGTGCCGCAACGGGTGCGGTTTGGGTACGAAGTATTCTTTTACCGAGAGTTGCACGAAGTCCGCCGGCATTTTCTATCATCTCAACCTCGCTGTGCTCAAAGCCGCCCTCAGGACCGATATAAATCGAAATGCTCTTAACTTCGGGTGAAATAATATCACGAAGCGGCTTGCCTCCACCCTCATAAAACACGATTTTCAGCTCGCTGTCGTCGTTTTCGATAGCTTGTGAAAGAGTTTTAATCTCCGAAATTTTCGGCACTATTCCTCTGCCGCTTTGCTGCGAGGCTTCAAGTGAAATTTTTTGGTACCGCTGAATTTTTTTAGCGGCGGATTTTTCGTCGGGACGGCTGACGCACCTTGCAGTCAGCGTCGGAACAATTTCGCTCACGCCGAGCTCAACGCATTTTTGAACAATATCCTCAAGCTTCGTACCCTTTGGTATGCCCTGATAAATCGTAACACGGCACGTCGGCTCGCTCGTATTCGGCTTTTTGTAGCATATTTTCAGCTCAACGCTTTCCCTGTCTATCGCACTTATCTGACAACCGTAGTCAATGCCCTTGCCGTCAGTCACAGTCAGCATATCGCCGACTCTCATACGCAGGGATTTTGATATATGTCTTGCGCTTTCGCCGTCAAGAAGTATATTTTCACCGTTTATTTCATCCACAAATAGCTTTTGCATATCTCAAAACAGCCTTTCTTTTATAAATTGTTTCTTGCCCAATGGAAAAGATATTGCTGGGCAATTCCCTCAATTCCCTCAAAGCATTCGGGGAAGCCGTCGGGATAATATTCCATAACACGCTTCATCCAAACATCGAGCGGACAGCACGAATAAAATCTCATTCCGAAAAGTAGAACGCAGTCAGCAACCTTTGTGCCTACTCCGTATATTTTCAAAAGCTCCTTTTTTGCTTGTTCAAGCGGCATTTTTCTTATAGCATCTAAGTCAATTTTACCGCAGGCAACCGATTTAGAAAGGCGTTCAAGATACTTCGCCCTATATCCTGCGCCGAGCTCTGCAAAATCCTCAACCGAAAGCTCCGACAGTCTTTGAGCTGACGGGAAAGTGTAATATCCGTTTCCTAATTTGTCTCCGTATTTTTCGCAAAGGCGTGAAATAATCAGCTTAATTCTTTTTATGTTGTTCTGTTGGCTGATTACAAATGAGCAAAGAGCCTCCCAGCTTTCCTGATTGAGTATTCGTATTCCGTAGTATTCGTCAATAGTGGACGACAAAAGTCCGTCTTCTTTCAGCCTTTGACAGATTTTGTCATAATCCTTTTCCAAATCGAAATAATCAACCCAAAAGCCGTAAAAGTCTTCATCGGTTGTGTTTTCAAAAATCAGCGTATCATCCTGTTTGGTAATATGCAAAAAGTGACCGCCTGCAACACCGCAGTATGAACCGTTTTCCTGTCTTTTCCACCTGAATGCCTGACCGCAGTCGAGCGTCAGGTCAAGGTCGAAGCATCTAACCTCGCTTACTACTATATTATTTTCAACTCTTTTTACTTTCATCACAAACTCCGTTTTGCAATTTGAATTTCCAAATGATTATAACATTTTTTCTGTTATGATTAAAGAGTATAATTGAATTTTTCAAAAATCGTTAATTATCTTTACATACCGTATAGCCTGCCTATTTTGTTAAAATTCGACAAAACCGTTTGTTTTAGGGTGTTTCAGACGGATTGACAAAATAATATCAAAAACAAAAAAATCGCCGCAAAATTTTCTCATTTTCGACATATTTCACAAAAAGTTACAAATGATGTAATTGTTGAAAACTATGTGTAAAATGTTGAAACCTTGCCCGATTTTTAGTTTTCAACATAGAAAAATCCCCATTTTCAGCCGTTTTAAGCTGACTTTTGCACATTTTCCACCGAGTTTTCCACATTCTTGCACCGGACGTTTATATTACGATTCGTTATACAAAAGCCTTGTCAAGAACTTTTTTATGCTCATTTTCAACAAAATCATTTTTCCTGTTTTTGAATAAAAACGAAAAAATTTTCAAACACTATTTGTATAATTTCAAACATAGATTTTTTACACGAAAGGAAAATTGCAATGCTTAAAGGAGTTAACAAGCAAATACTCGAAATCACAAACACCGACTCGCCGTATTTTGAAAAAATCATATTTTTTGTTCGTTCGTCCTCAAGCGACACAGATGAGCGAAAGCTGAGAGCCGAAGCTGAAAAAATCAGTGCCTCAACCGCCGTTAAGCCGCCGAAATCAAGAAAAACGAAGCGACAGATAATATCTGGCGTTTGCTCGGCATTGCTTTCGGCTATGGCAGGCGTTGCGGTTGTATTCCTGTCTCTTATACACATCTCCGAGCCCACGAGACGTAGAGG
>CAMFQI010000042.1 GCA_945980015.1 uncultured Eubacterium sp.
GGGTATTGTATGATATAATGCACATTTTGGGACGGCTTTATGCCGTCCTTTTTGTTATTATTATAAATAATTTAATATATTATTGCAAGAACTTATATTTTGTGTTATAATCAACAAAAATAATATGGACGAGTATGTATTATGGTGATTTTGGGCATTGACCCCGGATATGCTATTGTTGGTTGGGGAGTAATTGAATATGAACACTCAAGGTTTAGAGTGCTCGGCTATGGCGCAATAACCACCAATGCCGACACACCGTTTCCTCAAAGGCTTCAGGCTATTTATAACGATATGTGCTATGTTTTTGAAAAATATAAGCCGTCGGTTATGAGCATGGAAAAGCTATTCTATAATTCAAATCAAAAAACGGTAATTGACGTTGCACAAGCGAGGGGAGTAATTACTTTGTGCGCCCAAATGCACAACAAAGACATTTTTGAATATACGCCTCTTCAGGTGAAGCAATCTGTTACAGGCTACGGCAGAGCTGAAAAAAAGCAGGTAATGGAAATGACAAGAAGTATTCTCGGTCTTGCGAGTGTACCTAAGCCCGACGATACGGCAGATGCGCTTGCTCTTGCGATATGCCACGCACATTGCAATGCTTCTTCACTCGGAAAATTGTATAATATTGAAAGCAAATTAAGGTAAGATTATGATTTATTCACTTAAAGGAACACTAAAATATACCGACCCGACTTTCTTAGTCGTTGAATGTGGCGGCGTCGGTTTCAAATGCTTTGCAAGTACAACAACCATAACATCACTTACTTCAGTAGGCTCAACTGTCGAGCTGCTGACATATATGAGTATTCGTGAGGATGCTATGGATTTGTACGGATTTTCAAGCAGTAATGAGCTTGAAGCCTTCAAAAAGCTTATTTCAATAAGCGGTGTAGGTCCTAAGGCGGCAATTTCAATTCTTTCATCATTAACTCCCGATAAGCTTGCAGTAGCAATCTCGTGCGGAGATACAAAGGCAATACAATCAGCACAGGGTATCGGTAAGAAAACTGCTGAAAGAATAGTCCTTGAGCTGAAGGACAAAATGTCAGCAGTAGCTCCGAGCGAGGTCGCTTCAACCGTCATCAGTGTTCAAAATGCCTCTAACCAAAGTAATATGAGCGAAGCAGTTGAGGTTTTGGTTTCTCTTGGCTTTTCTCAGTCGGAGGCTACACTTGCCGTCAGCAAGCTTGACAGTAGCCTGTCTGTTGACGAGCTTATCAGAAAAGCCTTAAAAAATCTTTCTTCAAATCTTTAATGGGTGACTTATGATAGAAAACGAATTTGAATATGATTTTGAAAACAGAATATCGGCTCCGGAATTTACTCCGGCAGATGATGAAATTGAAAATTCCTTAAGACCGACACGCCTTAGTGAATATATCGGACAGGAAAAGGTAAAGGAAAATCTTTCTATCTACATTAAAGCCGCAAGATTAAGAAACGAGCCGCTTGACCACGTTTTGCTTTACGGCCCTCCCGGTCTGGGCAAAACAACTCTGTCGGGAATTATTGCAAACGAAATGGGTGTAAATATTCGCATTACCTCAGGTCCGGCTATCGAAAAGCAAGGTGACCTCGTTGCAATTCTATCTAATCTTGAACAGGGCGACATACTCTTTATCGACGAAATTCATAGGCTTAATAGAAACGTTGAGGAAATTCTTTATCCTGCAATGGAGGACGGAAAGATTGATATTATTATCGGCAAAGGACCGAGTGCAAGAAGCTATCAACTAAGCCTGCCGAGATTTACTCTTGTCGGTGCGACAACCCGAGCAGGTCAGCTTTCTGCACCGCTTCGTGACAGATTCGGCGTTATTTTCAGACTTGAGATGTATAATGCTGACGAGCTTTGCGAAATAGTAAAACGCTCATCAAAAATTCTTGATATTCCGATTGATACAGACGGAGCCTATCAAATCGCATCACGTTCAAGAGGAACGCCGAGAATTGCCAACCGCCTGTTGAAGCGAAGTCGTGACTTTGCCGAGGTTAAATATCAGGGCGTTATAACAAGTGAGGCGGCTCAAGCGGCTCTCGGTAGTATGGAAATTGACGAGCTTGGACTTGACGCTGTTGACAGACGACTTCTTCAAACTATGATAAAAAGCTATAACGGAGGTCCTGTCGGACTTGAAACGATTTCCGCCGCAATAGGCGAGGAATCTGTTACAATTGAGGATGTATACGAGCCGTATCTTATGCAAATCGGATTTTTGGCAAGAACACCGAGAGGAAGAATTGTAACACCGCTCGGATATGAGCATTTGGGAATTGCTTTTGATACAAAAAATAACGGTCAACAAACCTTTGATTTATAAATAAGGAGATAATTATGGGTAGATTATTCGGAACTGACGGTGTCAGAGGAATAGCAAACAAGGATTTAACAAACGACCTTGCAATGAAAATCGGTTCTGCTGCCGCAACCGTATTACTCAGAGAAGCAAAAAGCAAGAAGCCTACCGTATTGATAGGCAAGGATACAAGAGCCTCGGGCGATATGCTTGAAGCGGCTCTTACAGCCGGACTTTGCAGCGTCGGTTGTAATGTTCTTTCAATAGGTATTGTACCTACTCCTGCCGTGGCATATCTCGTAGGTCTTTATGAATGTGAAGCAGGCATTATGATTTCAGCATCACATAATCCTTGCGAGTATAACGGAATTAAGATTTTTCAAAAAACAGGCTACAAGCTTGATGATGCAATCGAAGAGGAAATTGAAGCCATTATTCTTGATAACGCTGAGGAAATAAATATAAAAATCGGCGGTGATGTCGGAAACAGACTTTATTCAAAGACTGCGGTAAACGATTATATTGACCACGTTGTTTCTACTACCGACGTTAGATTTGACGGTCTAAAGATTGCCCTTGATTGTGCAAACGGCTCAGCGTCGGTTTGCGCTAAGGAGATTTTTACAAGACTCGGTGCAAAGTGTATTATGCTTTCCGACACTCCCGACGGTACAAATATAAACGACAACTGCGGCTCAACTCATCCAGAGGAGCTTATGAGCTTCGTCAAGGACGCAAATCTTGATTTAGGTCTTGCCTTTGACGGTGATGCAGACAGAATGCTTGCAGTTGATGAAAACGGTTGTCTTGTTGACGGAGACAAGGTTATTGCAATTTGTGCAAACAAGATGAAGCAGGAGGGAAGCTTGCAAAAGGATACTGCGGTTGTTACCGTAATGAGTAATATGGGCTTCTTCAAATTCTGTGACGAGCACGGTATTAAGTGTGCAAAAACCGCTGTCGGCGACAGATATGTTCTTGAAAGAATGTTAAAGGACGGTTATAATATCGGCGGCGAGCAGTCGGGTCATGTTATATTCCTTGATTATGCAACAACGGGCGACGGAGAGCTTTCAGGCGTACAGCTTGTTGAAACTGTTGTTAAATCAGGCAAAAAGCTGTCCGAGCTTGCAAGTATTATGAGCGTTTATCCGCAGGTATTGATTAATGTCGAGGTATCAGCCGAGGGTAAGAAGAAGTATAATAACGACGAATATATTATCGCCGCAACTCAAAAAGCGGAAATGGAGCTTATGGGTGACGGCAGAGTATTGGTAAGAGTAAGCGGAACCGAGCCGCTCGTAAGAGTAATGCTCGAGGGTAAGGATGTTGAGCATATTCAAAGACTCGGAGAAGAAATTGCACAGGTAGTTAAGGAAAGACTTTCATAATGAGATATTCAACAGATTGGAAGGATTACGAGCTAATCGACTGTACAAGCGGCGAAAAGCTCGAAAGATGGACGAGAGAAATTCTTATAAGACCCGACCCGCAGGTCATTTGGAAAAGTGAAAAGGAAAACCGTCTTTGGTTTCAGCCGAACGCAAGATACGTTAGGTCGAAAACAGGCGGCGGAAGTTGGCAGGTTTTTTCAAGAATGCCGTCCGCTTGGCAGGTTAGATATAAGGACTTAACCTTTAATATCAAAACAATGGGCTTTAAGCATACGGGCCTTTTTCCAGAACAGGCGGTTAACTGGGATTATGTTCGTACTTTAATACGAAATTCAACAAAAGAGCAGGTTAAAGTTCTTAATCTGTTTGCTTATACCGGAGCCGCAACTGTTGCCTGCTTAAAAGAGGGAGCAAGTGTTGTTCACGTTGACGCTTCTAAGGGAATGACAAACTGGGCAAAGGAAAATGCCGAGGCTTCCGGAGTAGCAGACGGTGATGTAAGGTGGATCGTTGACGATTGTATGAAGTTTGTTAAGCGTGAATTTAGGCGTGAAAACAAGTACGACATCATCATTCTCGACCCTCCCTCATACGGCAGAGGTCCGAAGGGCGAAACTTGGAGATTAGAGGATTGTCTTTATGACTTTATGCAGGAGGTAGAAAAAATACTCTCCGATGAGCCTATTGCAATCATTCTTAATTCGTATACAACGGGACTGAGTGCCAGCGTTATGAAATACATACTTGATGATGTTGTAACAAAAAAGCACGGAGGACAGACAAACGCCGATGAAATCGGATTGCCCATTTCTTCAAACGGCGGAATATTGCCTTGCGGTGCAACTGCAATCTGGACACAGGAGATTGATTAACAGTAAATGAATTTAATCGAATTTAAGGATGTTTCCTTTTCCTACGAAACGCAGGATGATAACGGAAATGTCATAACAAACAAGGTCTTAAATGACTTCAACTTAAAAATTGAACAAGGCTCCTTTGTTGCAATTCTCGGTCATAACGGTTCAGGAAAATCAACTGTTGCAAAGCTCACTAACGGCATACTTTTAGCCGATGAGGGTGAAATTATTGTTGACGGAATAAAGGCTGAAAATGACGATAGTATTTATTCAATTCGCCGAAAGGTAGGAATGGTATTTCAAAATCCCGATAACCAAATTGTTTCGTCAATAGTTGAGGAGGACGTTGCGTTCGGTGTAGAAAATCTCGGCATTGAACCGAGCGAATGTCGTAAGAGAGTTGATGAAGCTCTTAAAACCGTTAATATGTATGATTACAGACTTCGCACACCGTCAAAGCTATCGGGCGGTCAAAAACAGAGAGTTGCCGTTGCCGGTATTATTGCAATGAAGCCTAAATGTATCGTTCTTGACGAGCCTACAGCAATGCTCGACCCAAGCGGCAGAAAAGAAGTTTTAGACACGATAATCAAGCTGAACAAACAAGAAAATATTACCATTTTACTCATTACTCACTATATGGACGAAGCCGTATTGGCAGACAGAGTTGTCGTTATGGATAACGGAGTTATTAAGCTTGACGGAACACCGAGAGAGGTATTTTCAAATCCCGAAAAAATGGATGAGCTTTCTCTAGAAGTGCCGCAGTCCACACTTCTTGCACATAAGCTCGGACTACTTAATGAACAAACTGTGCTTAATTCAGATGAATGTGCACATCTTTTATACAATAAATTGAAAAGGTAGAATATCCTAATGTCAGTATTGGAAACCAAAAACTTAAAATTCATTTACAGCGTAGGTACTCCGTTTGAAGCCTGCGCCGTTGATGATATTTCCTTTAACGCCGAAGCCGATGAAATAATCGGTGTTATCGGTCATACAGGAAGTGGTAAATCTACCTTTATTCAGCATCTTAACGGTTTGATAAAGCCCACTGAGGGTACTGTTATTGTCGAAGGAAATGACATTTGGTCAAAGGAGAATAAGCCGAATTTAAGACAGGTAAAATTTGCTGTCGGGTTGTGCTTTCAGTATCCTGAGCATCAAATATTTGAAGAAACGGTGTTTGATGAAATTGCCTTCGGACCTAAGCAAATGGGACTTGACGCGCAGGAAATCAAAGAACGAGTTTACGAAAGTATGGAATTTGTAGGATTGAAGCGTGAATATGAGGACAAATCTCCGTTTGATATGTCGGGCGGACAGAAGAGACGTGTTGCCATTGCATCTATTATCGCCATGAAGCCAAAGGTTTTGATATTGGACGAGCCTTGCGCCGGACTTGACCCAAAGGGCAGGAACGTAATACTTGATTTGGTAAAGCAATACCAGAGTAAGCAGGGGAATACCGTTATTTTCGTTTCTCATTCTATGGAGGATGTTGCAAAAATTGCCGACATAGTTCTCGTATTAAAAGACGGAAAAGCGGCAATGCTCGATACTGTGGAAAACGTTTATTCTAGAGGTCGTGAGCTAAAGGAAATGGGACTTAACGTCCCTGAGGTAACAGATATTTTCCTGAAGCTTCACGATATGGGAATTCCCTGCAAAACAAATATTTATACGGTTGAACAGGCAGTAGAGGAATTCAATAGATTAAAAATCAGCTCGGAGGTGACGGTATGATTTCAGACGTTACAATCGGACAATACCTACCGGGTAATTCATTTATTCATAAAATTGATGCAAGAATAAAAATAGTAATTTCAATAATGTTTATGATATCTGTTTTTCTTTGCAGAAATTATATTTCATTATCGTTTGTACTGCTTCTTGCCCTCGGCGTTTGTGCCTTGTCTAAGATAAAGCCAAAAATCATTTTCAAAGGCTTAAAGCCTATTATTATAATTGTTTTGTTCACTACAATAATTAATTTGTTTTACGGAAACGGTGATCCGATAATTGAATTTTGGATTTTGAAAATAACCGAGGACGGAATAAATAAGGCTGTTTTTATGGGATTGAGAATTATCATTCTTGTTATTTTCGGTCTTATGCTTACTTACACAACTACGCCGACGTCTCTCACCGACGCTATCGAATCACTTTTGAAGCCGCTTACTTATCTTCATATTGATGTTCAGTCGTTTGCCATGACAATGACTATTGCTCTTAGATTTATACCAACCTTGCTGGAAGAAGTAGGCAAGATTATGGCTGCTCAAAAAAGCAGAGGAGCCGATATGGAGAGTGGCAATATTTTCAAAAGAATAAAAGCAATAGTACCTATTATGATACCTCTTTTTGTATCGTCGTTTAGACGTGCCAACGAGCTTGAATATGCTATGGAGTGTAGATGCTACACCGGCGGAAACGGCAGAACAAAAATGAAGGTTATGAAAATGCAGAGAAGAGATTATTTCGTTCTCGTCTTTGCGTTACTGTACATTGCATCAATAATATTATTACGAATTTTTACAACAAGTATTATATGAAAAGGCTTTTAATTACTCTAAGATACGACGGATACGCTTATCACGGCTATCAGGTTCAAAAAAATGCAATAACCGTTCAGGAGGTTTTTCAAAACGCCGTAGAAAAGGTGTTCGGTAAACGTCTTGATGTAACCGGCTGCAGCAGAACCGACAGCGGCGTTCACGCTAATATGTACTGCGTTTGTATTGATTGTGATATGGACATTTCCAACGAAGGCGTCATTATGGCATTGAATACTTATTTGCCGAATGATATAGCCGTTTATGATTGCAGGGAGGTTGACTTAAGCTTTCATCCTCGGTATTCCTGCAAAAGTAAGGAATATCTTTATAAGCTTTATAACGGAAAATATCCGAATCCGTTTTTAGAAAGATATGCATATTGGTACAGATTTCCCGTTGATGAGAAATACTTAAACGAACAAGCGCAGGCTTTTTTGGGAACGCATGATTTTATCGGCTTTTGTTCATCTAAATCCGATGTTGAGGATACTCACAGAACCATTTATTCCTTTGACGTATGGCGCAAGGGGGATATGGTGTATTTTAAGGTATGCGGTGACGGATTTTTGTATAATATGGTACGAATAATGGTTGGAACCCTGCTTTTTGTTTCACAGGGAAAAATAAAAAAGGACGAGCTTTCTCAGGTGATTAATTCTCACGACAGAAGTAAAGCCGGAAAAACCTGTCTCTTATACACATCTGACGCTGCCGACGAAGGCTTAGGTGT
>CAMFQI010000043.1 GCA_945980015.1 uncultured Eubacterium sp.
TTTTTAATATTTAACAAGACTGTTCTTTTAGTAATAATGTCGTTTGAAATTATCACGATAAATGATGTATAAAGATACCCGAAAGAAGCTTTGGCTCAAACCAAGTCGATTTCGGAGGCATAATCATTCCTGCGTCGGCAATGCTCATCAAATCGTCGATAGTCGTCGGGAACATTGAAAACGCAATTTTCATATCGCTGCTTGCTCTGCGTTCGAGTTCCTCCAATCCCCTGATTCCGCCGATAAAGTCAATTCGGTCGTCATTCTTCGGATCCTTTATATTCAAAATAGGAGACAAAAGATTGTTTTGCAAAATGCTGACATCAAGCTGTGCAACCGGGTCGCTTTCGTCAAAGCTGCCATTCTTCGCCTTTAATGAATACCAGCCGCCGTCATAATACATACTGAATGTGTGCTTTTTTATGGGACGGTGTCTGCCGTCGAGCTGCTCAACATTAAAGCTACTCTCAACCTTCTTTAGAAATTCATCAAAGGTATATCCGTTCAAGTCCCTGACAACACGATTATAGTCCATTATCTCCAAATCGCAGTCGGCGAATGCAACTGCAAGAAAGAAATTGAATTCCTCCTCGCCCGTGTAATTCGGATTTTCCTGTCGTCTCATATTACCGACCTTAACCGCAGAAGCGCATCTGTGATGACCGTCGGCAATATAAAGGCTTTCGACCCTGCTGAATTCATACTGAATTTTGTTTGAAACGGCAACGTCGTCAATAACCCAAACGGTTTGTCCCACGCCGTCGTAATCGAAATTGTAAACAGGCTCATGCTCGCTTATCCATTTATTAACCTGCATATCAATAGAATTGTTTTTTCTGTAGGTTAAAAAGATTGGTCCTGTGTTGGCGTCAAGAGTATTAACGTGATTAATTCTGTCCTGCTCCTTTTTTGCAAGAGTGTGCTCGTGCTTTTTTATTACGTTATTCATATAATCATCAATCGAAGCACAGCCCACTATACCTGTCTGAACTCTACCGTTCATTTTTTGACGGTAAATGTATAGGCAGGGCGTTTTGTCCTGAATTAAATCTCCGTTTTGCTCCAACGCCAAAAGGTTTTCTTTTGCTCTTTGATACACCTGCTCACTGTAAGGGTCTACATCAATCGGCAGGTCGATTTCCGCTTTATCAACGTGCAAAAACGAAAGTGCATTACCCTTGACCATTCTTCTCGCTTCCTCGCTGCTCATAACATCGTACGGTAAAGCAGGTATGAGCGATTGATTCTTAATTGACGGACGGTAAGCCTTAAACGGTTTGAATATTGCCATTTCTTTTCTCCTGTAACTTATTTGATATAATGCTATATTATACGCCTAAATCACCGTTTTGTAAACTGTTATCTGAAGCCTATTACCAAATAGCTTCTGCCAATCTCGTTAAAGCTTCGCATTTCATACCTTGCAACCATAGTGCCGCCCTGAATTACGCTCAGCGTTTTGCCGGAAAGCGTAAGTCCGTCGGTCGAGCCGCTTTTTGTCGCAATGCCGAAGTAATTGTAATGCGTGTCGTTCGGAATATCAATAACTCCGATAGGCGCACTGACAGCAAGCAAAATGCACATTCTCGGCTCAAAATCAAAGCCTAGCTCAATCGTTCTGTTTTGCACGCCTGTTCCGTGATAAATATACATATCGTACGGCAAAGCGAGTGCCTGTCTTTGTGCTTCGTTTAGATGAAGCGCATCGCTTGAAATATGTCCTCCGAGCATTGTGTCAACAAGCTCGTTGTCGGCATTAAAATCCTCCATTACGGGTCTGTCGCTTTTTATCCACCTGTTAAGTCCTAAATATTCTGTACGGCCTGAGCTTCCCATATAATCACCTACTTTCAATCATATCCCATCTGTATTTGGCATTTTCAATATCGCCAAAGCTCATATTTTGTTCATCTATATATTCCCAGCTTACGCCGTCCGACCCCAAATCAATACTATGAAGCGGAGTCGTCCAGCCGTATATCAATGTGCCTATTTTATCGGCTGAATATTCTGTAAAGGTCAAATTCAACCCATCCTGTTCAAACTGTACGTTTTCAAACGCCTTTTCAAGCTCGCTCCTTAAAGGGTGCGAAAAAATATTGAGGGCACTGTTGCATCTGATTTTCAAAAGAGCATTTCCAACCAGCCTCAGTCCCTGTACATACGCCCTTATTTGTGCCGCCTCAACTTTCTCGTCAGCGTCAATTCCAACCTGACAAAGCAGCTTGCACAACCTTTGAAATATCGCATTTTCATCAATGACAAAGCTATTCATATCTTCGCACCTCTTTTATATCAATAACACAATATTCATTTACGTTTGCCCTGCCTTGCGCCTCAATGCCTATATCAAGCCTGTCTATATCAAGTCCGCAATAAAGAAGGTAATCCCTCAAGTCGCTGAGGCTGAACATATCTCCCACTCTCAAGCTTGAACAGTAATCTCTTGTGCGCTCCTCAATTTCTTTTTCATTTGCCTGTCCGACGTAATTAATATTTACGGCGTACTCTCTCGGCGTTGCGGCACAAATGCTTATCGACTGTCCCATAAGCTCGTAATAACCGAGAATTTCTGTAACCTGTGAAATTTCCTGCTGTGTTATTTCACCGCTATATGTCCTTAAATAAACAAGTACGTTGCCGTTTTGAAAAACAATATTACAGCTGTGAACCGTGCTTAAATTCTCAATCAATGCACGTTCAAAATCAATATTAACGCCGTTAGCCGGATATTTCAGCCTGTCCTTAATTCTGCTTCTCAAAACCTCGTCACGCTCGTCGTCATATCCTCCTGTGAATTTTTCGTAGTTGCATACATTAGCGACCGAGTTTGGCGGTGTAACCATAATACTGATTTCATTACCCTTTGCATTGTATTCCTCACCGTTTGCAAGTGCCCTTGCCTTGACGGTGCAGGAGACTTCGCCGGGTAAAATAACGCCCTTTTCAACTGTTTCATACTGAACAAAACGCTTTTTCGACTTGCAGCAAATTGTTCCCTGCGGAATTTCAACAGCATTGTCAATCGGCTCGTTAATTGAAAATGTCAGCGTGCCGTTTGCTTTTGCACCGCTTCTTCTTTCAATCGAGCACTCGGCGGCTATAGCGTCAAGATACGCTCCCGTTGCGGTTTTCCAGCTGCTTTGCTTCAAGGCGTAATCCGTATATGCGCTCAAATTACAAAGCTCGCTCGCAACTGCCTTAAGCCTCACTCCGACTCTTGTGTTCATATCGGGATACAGTCCGCATGCATCAAAGTAAGCAGTTCTCATATTTTGAAGTATTTCGTCATAGCTAATCATATTTTAATTCCACCTGCCTTTCGTAATCGTTGATTGACAAATTATAAACAACAATTCCGTTTTCCGTCTTGCCGACCGATTTTACATACACTCCGTCAAGTGCTTCAAGTGACGCACGTGCCTGAGAAAGAATTTCAGGCTCTGAAAGTCCGTAGCTTATTTTTGAGCCGAAGTCCTTGTCGGGATAAAATTTCCCACGCACAGTCGTAAGGCACAAAACAGCCGCTTCAAGAAGTCCGTTAATATAATCCGTATCAACTGCATTTTTTAAGTCATTCATTTTCAATCACCCCGTGTTTGTTTATTACCAAGCCGTTTAGCACAATGCTTCCGTCGTTTTTCAGCAAAATCTCAGCACCGCCGAGTGAAGAAAGTCTTATCTCGCCTGCCTCAAGGCTTTCGACCCTGCACAATGCTCCGACAACCGCCTGACCGCTGCTTGACGGAATAATCATAACGCTCTCGCCCACGGGCGGATTACTTTGGTAACCGTAAGGCGCATAGCTTTCAATCCCACGGCTCATAAGAGTTGAGCCTGCCTCAAGCTGACCTGACGAAAGCGTAACCTTTCCCTTTTCGGAAACAGTGCTCTTTTGCCTGTTTGATAAGCATTTACTCATCCACATAAGTCATTTCCTCCAAATCAAACTCAACGCTTGCCTTAATACAGGTCTGCTCAGCTCCGCCGTTTTGGGTATGAACAATCGAATACACAATTCCCCGGATATTCCCGAAATGCCCGTCAAAGCATATAACCTCGTCCATAAGATCGATTTTTTCAAAGCCCGAAACGGTTATTGTATAGGTGTAGTATTCGCTGTTCTTCGATTTCATAATGCTTGAAAGCGCCTTGTCCCTGCGCCAGTCCTCGACATAAGCAAGGTTTTTCATCATCTGTGAGCGAATTTTTCGTTTTTTCATAAAAGCACTTTCACGGCAGTAAATATAATCCCTGTCCGAATTGAGCTTGTAGTTGATTTTTTCAAGTGCGTTTGCACGATTAATAGTACGCTTTATACTTATGACGTTGCCCTTTAGGGTGCGACTGTTTTTCGTTTTCATAAGGGTTAGGGCGTTGTTGCAGTCAATTCTTATTTTGTCGCCTGTAACACTGTATACAAAATCCTGCAATGCAGAAAACCTCGATGTTCCCTTGCTCACCTGATACTGATTTTCGCAATAAATATCCCCTGCGTCATAGCTAAAGCCGAAGCCGTCGCAATTTGCCTTAAAAAGTCCCAACGCACTCGGAGAATTGTAAGTAAAGGGCTTAGCCTCACTGTCCGTTAGCAAGCAGGCACTTGAGCGAGCGTAAATGAAGCACACAAAGCCATTGTCACTAATCTGTTCACGCTGAGTATCGACGTAGCCCGAAAACACCTGAATTCCGTCAACGCTCGCCTGAACCCTGTATATTTCGTCAAGTGCCCTTTCACTTAAAAAAGTAAGACTAAGGCTGTCGCACGGTGCGTCGCAGTCCTCACAAAGCTCATAGGATATTATGTTTTCAACCTTTGCTTCACATTCGTCCAAGTCAAAAAGCGAAATGCTTATATCAGCCATACTCTGTCGCCCTCCTTAACTGCAAATAAGTCGCCGAAATCATTAAGGGACACGAGCCTTTGAACCTCAACTCCCGTTCTGCTTGAAACATCAAAAAGATTTTCACCCTCAAGAGCGACGGTATAGCCGAAATCATATACCTCTTTTTTCTCAAAGCCGTCCTGCGTAAATTCAAACGAATACTCAACCCTGCTGTTCGACGCACTGTAATTTATCTCAAGCGAAGTAAAAAGCATTTTTTTCGGATTGCAAAACGGAGTAAAAAGGAAATCGCTTCCCTTTTTGTTGAAAACCCTGATAAGTGCATACGCCTTATTCATTGCGTCCTCCCCGACAAAGTAGCCCTTGCCGGAGATAAGCGCACCTTTTTTGTTTATTTCCTCGCATTTTTCACCGTGATTTGCAAAATCTGTTTTTGAGATATTCTTCGTCAGCTTCATACTAACCTCGCTCGGATTCACCTCAAATTCAAAATCACGATATTTCATTTTTATCATCTTCATCTTTTAATCACCCTTGAAGCCGTTATCGTATCGTCTCGAATCAAGCATAACAATATCGCTGATTTCCTCGATTTTCAAAATCGTTACCGTGCTCTCGTTTTCCATCAAAATTCCTCCGTTTTTTCGTAATGTCCGAAGCCTAAAACCGCCGTCAGCACATAACATTCGCACGAGGAATCAACCGATATTGCCGAAATACTTATCTTGCTTATTTCGTCATTAAGCGACGCCCTTACGATTTTTTGCATATCGTCAAATATTACCGGCGAGCCTAAATGATATGGGCAAAACAGGTCAATTCTTATTTCACCCGTACCGTAAAAATCCGTGTTATCAACGCTGACGCTTTCAAGCTCAAGTGAATTCGGAGACAAAACGGCGCATCTTTTTGAAAGTCTTGTAGGCTTTGTAACATACGGAAACGCCTTCAAAAAAGAAATTTCTTTAAGCTCATCCGTATTTCGCAGAGTATAAATTACCTCGTCTATTTCTTTATTCAAATACATTTTCGTCCTCCCCGATAATTTTTCTTACTACGCAGTAATAAAAAATAATCTTGTCTGCCACGTAATAAGCGCTTGTTTTTACAAATCGGTATTTTTCCGTACCGAGCTTCAGGATATCATCTTCACCGCAAAGGCTGAAAGCGTATAAATTCGGAAGATAAACAACCAAATAGTCCTTATTGCTTTTGCCAAGCCTCGTCATATCCGCATCAAATCTCGTCTTGTCGTTTTGCCAAAGGCGTTTGGTCATCACCCTTGCGGTAATGACCTCGCCGTTTGACAGAGTGATTGTGCAGGGCTGTCCGTATTCTTCAAGCTTAACTCGAATTATGCCTTCCAAATCCTTTTTCTGCATACTCACACTCCCTTAAATACAAATCCCGTATCCTCGACTAATCCGCCTGCGTTTTCAAGCGCAGCCTCATAAACTCTTTTTGCTCTTTGAATGTCGCTTTCACGTGAGGTAACGGTTATATCCCCCGCCTTAAACGAGCTTATGTCGGAATTAATTCGCAGCTTTGAGATTTCGTAATAAATTCTTGAAGCAACAAGATATACGAGCTTATCTCTGTCGCCTTGCTGGGCGTCAATATTTCTGTACTGATTAAAATACATCTGTACAAGCGGAGAATAATACTCTATTTCCTCGTCGGAAAAATCCGATATTATACGCAAAAGTCCTGTTACCTCATCAATCGTCATAGCCTGCTCTCCCGATTAAGACGCAATCACGCATGCGCCGTCGATGAGACGGTTGAAGCCGCTTGTAAGTGTTATTGTCGCACGCTCAAGCTGACGGTCGATAAGCTTGTCAAAGTCGGTAACGATATCGCCGAACTGTACCTTTTCAAGTGCATAACGCTTATCAATCGCAATAACCTTACCCGAAAGAATATTTGTCGGAGAATAAACAAGCTTTGCGCCGACAGGAGTTGCAAGCTGACCTGTAGCGTGGAAATTCTGTCCTGCATACGAATCCTTGAACTCGCTCATCTGAAGAATTTTTGTCACGTTGTCGCCCTCTGCGATGAGTGTGTTCATCTCATATGGCGCAAGGCTCTTCCACATTTCAATAAGGTCTGCATAAGCAATTTCATCACCTGCATAATCAAGGCTCTTTGTTGCACCGAGAAGCGTATTAATTGCCTGCATAGTCTCACAGCTCGCAATATAATTACCGATTTGACCGAGAGAAACAGTGAAAAGGTCAAGTCTCTGCGATTTAAGTGCTTCATATGAAGCAACGAGACTTCTGCCCACTTTGTGAAGCTGAGTAAGATTACTGTTTGTCTTGATAACGGTTTCGGGAATATGAGTACCCTCGTTAATGAAATCCCTGCCGTCAGTAACCTTTTCCGACTCAACACATTCAATTGAACGGTAATCAAGACTGTCGATAATTGTCGTAGTTGCAACCAAGTCGTCAAGAATGTTGTTTGTGAGACCTGTTCTTACCGCTCTTGAAACGTATTCCGGAAACAAAGCCGCCGAATCTGAGGTTTGGAAAAACTTAGAAATAGTGTCGGAATTTGCGCCCTTGACCTTAATATCAAATCTCTTGAGCTGTCTTTCATAAGCGTCAAGACCCTCAAGCTCTGTGCCGATATAGTTTTCACTCGGGTCAATTTCCTCAAGTGCTCTTGTGAAGCCCTTGTTCGATGTGTACAAGCCTTTGTCGAGCTTAATGTTATCAAATGTCATATTTTTGTCCTCCTTAAATTATAATACTACACCGATTTTCTTTGCTACTTCGTCGTGCTTTAGCACCATTCTTGCAGGATTTACCGATGTAGACGACGAGTCAACGCTTACCTTACCTGCGCCGTTTGATACGAGCTTACAAAGACCGGACGGTGCGCTTGAGCCTGTATATTCAAGCTCTGCATAGCCGCTAATCTGAACCGTAACAAAATTATCTCTTACGCAAGAGGCAACCCCAAAAAACGG
>CAMFQI010000044.1 GCA_945980015.1 uncultured Eubacterium sp.
ATTCCTCTACGTCTCGTGGGCTCGGAGATGTGTATAAGAGACAGTTATTATACTTAAATCATCTTCCGGATTTATGTGGTGCAGTATTGGAACAATAAAGTTTTTGCTTAATTTAATATTAAATCAAGGCTCGGAATATTTGGATTGGTGGACAATAATAATTTTTCCGATATTACAACCATTAGGCGTATTTACTTTGGAAGCAATCAGGGGACGGTTCTCTGATTGACAAAACAAGGGGGGTGGTTAACCCGCCCCTTAACCCCTAATTTGTCTGTTTCAAGAGACAAGAGTATTGAATACACCCATGGCAATAATATCGCTTCGTATTCATATACTACCAACGGTACAGGCGAAAATGAAAAGATTAATGGAAAACAGGGAACCGTCCCCTGTGCAGTCTCGCTTTTCTCTATTTTTGTGTACTGATAGTTTTCACGCTAACCGTCTTCGAAAGAAGCTTGGATACAACAAGGAATTTGAAATTGCCACAATCCGAAACGTAGGCTACAAGGCAGTAATTAAACGAAACGTAAAAAGCAATAAATTACATCATATTTGATGCACTCCAAAAAAAGAGGCTTGACCTATATCTTGGTCAAACCTCTTTTTTGGAGCTGATAGTCGGATTCGAACCGACGACCTGTTCATTACGAGTGAACTGCTCTACCGACTGAGCCATATCAGCGTTAATGCCATATTAAATTATCAAGCCTCGTTCAAGAGCTCCAAAAGAGTTTGAAGCACAAATTCGACTGAGGATTTACGAACCTGATTGCGACCGATTTCGCCGAACTGCTTTGTATAAGTAACGGTTTGTCCGTTAATACAAAAGCCGAAGCAAACCATACCTACGGGCTTTTTTGCTGTACCTCCTCCAGGACCGGCAACGCCTGTTATACCGACGCCGACCTCACTGCCTGATGCCTTGCACACGCCCTGCGCCATTTCGCAGGCGACCTCCTCGCTCACAACTCCGTGTGACAGGATTGTATCGGCGTTTACGCCCAAAAACTTCATCTTTGCTTCGTTAGCATAAGTCACGAACGAAACGTCAAGCACCTTGGAGGCGTTAGTCACGTTGACTATTGTACCACAACACATACCTCCTGTGCAAGACTCTGCGAAAGAAATATGAAAATTTTTTTCAATAAGCCTGTCTACAACCTGTTCTTCCAAAGCCATTTTATCACCAAAAGTCTAAATAATCAATATATTATTCAATATTATTTTGAATTTTTGCCGCAGTGAGCGTATTTTTCATAAGCATTGCGATAGTCATAGGACCTACGCCGCCTGGCACGGGAGTGATATAGGAGCATTTTTCCTTTACATCCTCAAAATCCACGTCGCCGCAGAGCTTTGAGTTCTCGTCTCTATCCATACCTACGTCGATTACGACTGCGCCCTGCTTTACCATATCGGCTTTCACGAATTTTGCTTTTCCGACAGCGGCAACAAGAATATCTGCCTCGCTTGTAATTTCACTTAAATTCTTAGTTTTTGAATGAGTAATTTCAACAGTCGCATTTTCGTGAAGCAAGAGCATTGCCATAGGCTTGCCGACAATATTTGACCTGCCCATAACAACTGCTTTTTTGCCCTCGAGCTCAACGCCTGTTGAATGGATAAGCTCCATAACTCCGGCAGGTGTACAAGGCAGGAAGTTATAATCGCCTATCATAATTGCACCAACATTCACGGGATGAAATGCGTCAACGTCTTTAATCGGGTCAATACGGTTAATAACCTCTTTATCGTCAAGATGCGACGGTAAAGGAAGCTGACACAGAATTCCGTTAATACTGTCATCATTATTAAGCTCGTCGATAAGCGCATTGAGTTCCTGTTGAGTAGTATTTACATCAAGTGCATATTTTACACTATGAAATCCACATTCCTCGCAGGCTCTTTCCTTGTTCCTTACATAGACCTGTGAAGCGGGGTCGTCGCCTACTATAATTACGGCAAGACCGGGAGTAATACCCTTTTTCTTCAATGCCTCACATTCGAGCTTAACTTGATTTTTTACATTGAGAGCAACTGCTTTTCCGTCGATAATATTCATAATCAGTTTTCCTTTTTCCTTTGCTTTTCTTCCTTTTTTGCTTTTTTCAGTCGTGCTTTTTCTTCCTTTTTTGCAAGTGCCTCCTGCTTTGCAATTTTGTTTGCGTCCTCAAGAGCGTCTAAATCGTCAAGCACCAACGCCTTGGGCAATCTATTATTCTTGCACCTTATCATAAAGTAGATAAATGCAACAAGTGCGACAACTACGATAATTGCCGACAAAAGCTGAGAAATACGAATTGAAGTATTACCGATATAAAGCGAATCGGTACGAAGTCCCTCAACTATCATTCTCTCCGAGCCGTACAAAACGCCGTAAAGCATAAAAATTTCGCCCTTGAATTTTCTGAAATATGTCACAACGATATGAAGCACTAAAAACGACAGCAGACACCAAACGCTTTCATAAAGGAATGTAGGGTGAACGCTTGTATTCGGGTCAACGCTCATTCCCTTTTGAGCCAAAAGCTGAGCAGACTGCTCCAAGGTATCGTGGATTTTAGGCGACCACATACGAAACAACGCCGTATCTGTATTACTTCCGAATGCCTCTTGATTGAAGAAATTGCCCCATCTGCCTATTCCCTGTCCAATCAAAAGACCGAGAGAACCGAGATCAAGCAAATTAAAATAATCAATCTTTCCGATCTTACAACCGATAGCCGCACCTATCAAGGCACCGATAATTCCGCCGTAAATGGCAATTCCGCCGTTCCATATAGCAGGAATTTCATTAAGGTGCTGTGAATAATAATCCCATTCAAAAGCAACATAATACAGTCTTGCACAAACGATACCGAAAAGCGTTCCCCAAATCAAAACATCGGTCATTCCGTCAAGGCTCATTTTCCATTTATAAGCCTTTCGTCCGCCGTACAAAACGGCAAGTGCAAAGCCGAAGGCAATAATAAGTCCGTAAAAATGAATTTCATATCCGAATATGCTAAATGCGATACTCGGCAAATCGAAGCTTATTCCGAGACCGTCAAAATACACACGGGTAAAATCCGCCACAACCATTCCCCCAAAATCTACTGAAATTTGTAACGCATATAATATACCACAAACAAATTGAAATTTCTACACTAAATTACAATAAAATGTAAAGCAGTGCTAAAATAAGCTTATTATCGGCGCCCTCCTTGGTTAAAATGAGAATAAGCGCAAGCAAAAGCGCAGTAGTATTGTCGTTTTCGCTATCATTTGAAAACAACGACGATACTATATCTCCTACAAAGCCTAAATCAAATGAGGGGGATTTTTTCGGGGAAGCGGCTTGTGATTTTTCATTTTGCGCCGACTTTGTATTATGAGACTGATTATTCACATTATGATTTCCGTCTGCTTCATCAACATAATTTTTTGCACGGCGGCGCATTTCTTCGACTCTTCTTCTTGCGTCGTTTATATCGTTACTACTGTACTCAGGCATCAAAACAGCTCTTTCAGGTATGGCAGAATTTCAAAAAGCTTCAAAACACGCAGGGCTTTGTCGGCTTTTTCCTGCGATTGCTCGGACAAATGCGGCTTCAAGGCTATTATCAAGTCTTCGTTTTTGGACGATGTGTTATTCATTTTGTCTATTATCGATTTTGCTTTGAGCATCATATTAAGCTCGGACTGAGACAGATTGAAGCCCGAAAGTAAATTTGCGGAATTATTCAAGGAATTAGTTTTTGGCTGAATTTGTTTGTCGCTTGATGAATTTTGGTTTGAGTCGCCTAAAATAGACGAAGCAACGCCCTTTAGCATTTGAATATCATCATCGGACAGAGAGGAAATTATATCATTTATATTATCCATAATTAATCCTGCTTATTCATCAGCTTTTGAAAAAGCGCCTTTGCTTCGGGAGTATCAAGCAGCCTTTGGGTTGCTGACTTATCGGCAAGAACCTCCTTTAGCTTTTGTGACGCCTGAGGCGACAGCTTTTTGTCGATAAAATCGTCAACCGTTCCGTTCTCTACGGATTTTTTGAGCTCGTTTATATCGTTTTGATTGAGATTTTTCATTGCAAATACAACCCTTTCATTATATAATTACAATATAGAATATGACTGAAGGGATGTGAATATGAATGAGATTAGTCGTTTTTTCGGACAGTCACCGGCGTGTTTCGAGCGTGATTGATATTTTTGAAAGACACAAAGACAATGCAGATTTATTTATATTTTTAGGCGATGGAAACGACGACATTGATGAGGCGTTAATGCTTTACACGGATATAAAAATAGAGAGAGTCAGCGGAAACTGTGATTTTTACAGTACGTTTCCGTCGGTAAAGACTATTGATTTTGCAGGTAAAAAAATACTGTTTACCCACGGTCATCCGTACTATGTTAAGCACGGATACAGCGACATCGAACGAGAGGCAAGGTCGGTAAAGGCGGATATTTGTCTTTTCGGTCACACGCATTTACCGTATATTGAGCATAAGGATGATATTTACTATGTTAATCCCGGCTCATGCAGGGACGGTATTTATGCAATAATAGATATAGAGCCGTCGGGAATAATGGCATACCACACGACAGTATAATTACTTTACAAAAAACAACCGCCAAGAAACAATTTTTGGCGGTCGTTTTTTTACAAATTTTGTAAAGTAAAATACTTTACGAAAAGAATAAATGTGGAAAACACGGTGGAAAGTATGTAAAAATCGCATAGACAGGCTATTGATTTTGTGGAAAAGTCGGTGGAAAATGTGCAAAATGTAAAGTAATTCGCTTCCATCAAGAAAAATACCGAAAATACAAAAAGTAATTTCGCCTTACGGTAAACAAGAGTATGTAAAGTGAAATTGCATTACAAAAACGGACTGCAAAAAACAGTCCGTTTTTTCAAATATGTAATATAAATTACTTTTTGAAGAATGATACGATATCGTTAAATGAATCGTCGTCGTTTGAAGTAAAGCTTGATGTCGGAGCAACAGGAGCTTCTACAGGAGGTTCAACCGGCTTTGAAGCGGTTGTTGACTTAATAGGAGCACCGGGGCCCTCTTCACCGAAGCGAGTTGCAATAACTGTAATAATCATCTCGTCCTCAAGAGACTCGTCGAAGTTTGCACCCCAGATGATTTCACAATCAGGATGAACTGCTTCCATAACAACGCTGGATGCTGCGTCGATTTCCTCAAGACCGATATCATTAGATGCGGTGATGTTAAGAAGCACGCCGCGAGCACCGTCGATAGAGGTTTGAAGAAGCGGAGAGGAGATAGCCTGCTGAGCGGCAACCTCTGCCTTGTCCTTACCCTTACCGTGACCAACGCCCATATGAGCATAGCCGGCATCCTTCATAATCTCTGTTACGTCGGCAAAGTCGCAGTTTACAAGACCTGTAGCATTTACAAGGTCTGAAATACTCTGTACACCCTGACGAAGAACATCGTTTGCAATTTCAAATGCGTTGAGCAATGTAATCTTTTCCTTAGAAACGAGCTTAAGGTTTTCGTTTGGAATAACCATAAGTGAATCAACGTGCTCTGCCAATTCGTTTATACCCTCTTGAGCCTGCATCATTCTGCGCTTACCCTCGAAAGCAAACGGTGTTGTAACAACGCCGACGGTCAAAATACCCATTTCCTTTGCTATCTTTGCAACAACAGGAGCGGCACCTGTACCTGTTCCGCCGCCCATACCGGCAGTAATGAATACCATTTCACAGCCCTGAAGTACGTCTGTAATTGCTTCCTTTGATTCCTCGGCTGCCTTAAGTCCAACCTCAGGTCTTGCGCCTGCGCCTCTGCCCTTAGTTGCCTTTTCGCCGATAAGAATCTTGTGAGTTGCAGTTGATTTATTAAGAGCCGGCTTATCGGAGTTTACTGCTACAAACTCAACATCCTTTACATTGCACTTTACCATACGGTTTACAGCGTTTCCGCCGCCGCCGCCGACACCGATTACTTTAATAGATACTACCTTGTTATCGTCCAAGTCGATTTCATATTTTCCCATTACTTTATTCTCCTTATCAATTTATTAGTTAGTCTGCACCTTGGGTTAAGTGCCACTTCATTTGATATTGTAACAGTTTTGTAACCACTTTGCAATACTTTTTATGAAATATTCTAAATATTTTTTCCAATGTTTTTTAATGTAAATACTAAATCATTGTCTAATTTGCATAATTTATACGAATTGTAGTTGATTTTGAAAGAAAAATGCTTTACAGATAAGGTTACAATTCGTAATTTTATTTTCTTTACAAATGCTTATTTTTGTTCTGTAAAGTAAACCTGCTTTCCACCTATTGAGGTCATTGTTCCCTCAGCCTGCGGATTTGCTTCGTTGAGCTTTTCAATAGCACTCAGAGCGGAATACACCTTATTTTCGGCGTTATTTATCTCACCTATCTTTATAATTATTCTGTTTTCATATACAAGGTAATTGCTCAAATTACCCTCGGAATATATTGCCGTAACCTCGTCAAGCTTTAGGTTATTTACGACTGTCATAAGCTCTTTCACATTATCGGCAATATTTTCATCGGTGAATTCTGCCTTTTGTCCCAAAACAGACTGTGAAACGGCAATCTTCTTTATTTCAATACCGTTTTGAGTAGGCTCGGACACATTCACATCCACGGTTTTGAAATTGTCATCAATATATGTGTAAAGACCTTCGTTATTTTCTATATAATACAGTCTGTCTGCCTGAGTTATATTTACCTCGACAGTTGACGGAAGCTTTCGCTTAATATCAACACTGTATATATAAGGCAAATTCTCACAAAGCTTATTTTCGGCACCCTCACTGTCGAACAAAAACAGGTTCTTCCCTTTTTCAACGGGCAATACCGCAAGCACCTGCTCGGTTGTATATTTTTCTGTACCGTTTACGGTTATTGTTTCAATTTTGCAAAAAACAATAAGACAGACAATGACCGCAACAATCAATGCAATACACAGACCTGTTATTCCGATGGCGATACGCACCTTCTTTTTAAGGCGTCTTTTTTTCTTATGAATGGCGTTTTTTTGTGCCGAAGTCATTTGTGAATTGCTTTTTGACCTTTCCGAACGTAATTTTTTTGATGACTGCTTAGTCATTTTTTCGTTTTGGAAATCGTCAGGCTGTTGCGAACGATACCGCTTCGGCGGTTCAAGACCGAATGAGCCAAGCTCGTTGTTTAATGAATTCAGCTCATTATAATCGTCATTTCTTCCTGTTTTTTTCATATTCTTCTGATATCTGCTCCTAATTGTGAGAGTTGATTTTCTATTTTTTCATATCCTCTGTCGATATGGTGAATATCTCTTATTCTTGATTTTCCGTCTGCGCAAAGAGCGGCAATCACAACTGCCGCACCGCCTCTCAAATCTGTGCATTTTGCATCTGCATTATGAAGATGTGAAACGCCGTTTACTATTGCAAATTTGTCATTTACCGTTATGTCTGCTCCGAAAAGATTAAGCTGCTCGGCGTGTCTGAAGCGGTTTTCAAAAATATTTTCCTTTATTACCGACGTTCCGTTTGCGACTGTCAACGCCGCCATAACAGGTGCCTGACTGTCAGTCGGAAAGCCGGGGTAAGCCATTGTTTCGATAAGCCTAACACGATTTAGGCGTTTCGGGGCTTTTACAATAATTGAGCTTTTGACTGTTTTGAAGCTGCAGCCCATTTCCTCAAAAACTGCTTTTGTCGGCAATAAATGGGAGGCGTCCACATCTAAAAGCTCTATTTTTCCTGAACAGGCGGCACAGGCACTAATCATAGTTGAAGCCAAAAT
>CAMFQI010000045.1 GCA_945980015.1 uncultured Eubacterium sp.
TTAGGAGGAAAATAATTATGGCTCAAAAGGTAGTAGGTTTAATTAAACTTCAAATCCCTGCCGGCAAAGCAACTCCGGCACCACCGGTTGGACCGGCTCTCGGTCAGCACGGCGTAAACATTGTTGCTTTCACAAAGGACTTTAACGAAAGAACAAAGAACGACGTAGGTCTTATCATTCCTGTTGTTATCACAGTATATGAAGACCGTACATTCACATTCGTAACAAAGACACCGCCTGCAGCAGTTCTTATCAAAAAGGCTTGCGGTATCGACAAGGCATCGGGCGTTCCTAACAAGAACAAGGTTGCAACAATCTCAAAGGCTGATATCCAAAAAATCGCCGAGACAAAGATGCAGGACCTTAACGCTGCGTCTCTTGAAGCAGCTATGTCTATGATCGCCGGTACAGCTCGCAGCATGGGTGTAGTAGTAGAAGACTAATTCCCTATGTGGGAGGAAAAATCCGATTTAACCACTGGAGGTAATTTATAATGAAACACGGAAAGAAATATGTAGAAAGCGCAAAGCTTGTTGACCGCGCTAATTTATACACAACAAAGGAAGCACTTGACCTTGTTGCACAGACATCAAAGGCAAAGTTTGACGAAACAGTTGAGGTTCACATTCGCTTGGGCGTTGACTCACGTCACGCTGACCAGCAGGTACGTGGTGCCGTTGTTCTTCCAAACGGAACAGGTAAGGATGTAAGAGTTGCAGTATTCGCAAAGGGTGATCTTGCAAAGGCAGCTCAGGAGGCAGGTGCTGATTTCGTAGGCGACGCTGACCTTGTAACAAAGATTCAGGGCGGCTGGATGGACTTCGACGTTGCTATCGCATCTCCTGATATGATGGGCTTCGTTGGTCGTCTCGGTAAGGTTCTCGGTCCTCGTGGACTTATGCCGTCACCTAAAGCAGGTACTGTAACTATGGACGTTGCAAAGGCTGTAACAGAAGCAAAGGCAGGTAAGATTGAGTACCGTCTTGACAAGTCAAACATCATTCACTGCCCAATCGGTAAGGTATCGTTTGGTACAGAAAAGCTTATGGAAAACTTCAACGCTCTTCTTGACGCAGTAATCAAGGCAAAGCCGGAAGCAGCAAAGGGACAGTACATTAAGTCTTGTGCAGTTGCTTCAACAATGGGTCCGGGTGTTAGAATCAATCCTGCAAAGGTTGGTTCCGCTGCAAGCGTTGACTAATAATAAAATAGGTATTGACATAGGCGAAAGCCTGTGCTATAATACATTAGCTGTTCAACCAAAGACAGTAGGTGCCGAAAGGCATAAGCATTGCCGCCTACCGAGGAATGAGCATTATGTAGCGTAGATACGCAAATTATGTAATGTCGTGCATCCTCGATTTGGGGATGCACTTTTATATTTGTTTGGATAGCTCCAAGTCCACCTCGTGTGGCAAATAATTATGGAGGAAAACTAAATGCCAAGTACAGTAATTCTTGAAAAGAAAAAACAACAGGTTGCTGACCTTGCCCAGCGTATTAAGGGCTCTTGCGCAGGCGTAGTTGTTGACTACAAGGGTATTAACGTTGAGGACGACACAAAGCTCAGAAAAGAACTTCGTGAAGCCGGCGTTGTTTACACAGTAGTTAAGAACTCTATCCTGAAGCGTGCCGCTGAAGAAGTCGGACTCAATATCGACTCATCAGTAGTAGAAGGTACAACAGCAATCGCAACATCAGTTGATGACTACATCGCAGCTGCCCGTATCCTTAATAAGTATGCGGAAAACAGCAAGAATTTCAACATCAAGACAGGCTATCTTGACGGCGAAGTTATCGCAGATACGGAAGTAGTTGCTCTTGCAAAGCTTCCATCAAGAGAAGCACTCCTTGCTCAAATCGCAAGCGTTGTTGTTGAACCGATTGCTTGTATTGCTCGCGCAGTATCGGCACTCGAAGAAAAGGGCGGTGCGTCAGCAGTTGAGACACAAGAAGCTCCTGCTGAGGAAGCTCAGGCAGAAGCACCGGCTGAAGAATCAGCAGAATAATTTATTAAAATTTCTATTTAACGGAGGAAATAATCATGGCATCAGAGAAGATCACAGCAATTGTAGATTCAATCGCAGAGCTTACAGTTCTTGAGCTCAAGGAATTAAAGGAAACAATCGAAGAAACATTCGGCGTAACTGCAGCAGCAGTAGCAGTTGCAGCAGCTCCTGCAGAGGGCGGCGCAGCAGCAGCTGAGGAGAAGACAGAGTTTGACGTTGTTCTTACAGCAGCAGGCGCACAGAAGATTCAGGTTATCAAGGCTGTTCGTGAAGCAACAGGTCTTGGCTTGAAGGAAGCAAAGGAAATCGTTGACAGCGCTCCTTCAACAGTTAAGGAAGCAGTTCCTGCAGCAGACGCTGAGGCACTTAAGGAAGCTCTCACAGCAGCAGGCGCAACTGTTGAGCTTAAGTAATTTAGTTTTTCCATAGAATAAAACGGCTATCCTGAAACGGGTGGCCGTTTTTTCTATACCACAATAGGTTGTATACGTCGATATGCCGTGTTATTCCTGTTGTATATAATTGTGAATAGATTGTAAATCTCGTATGAACCGATGCTCAATATATTGAAATTTTCGTCGAAATATGGTATAATACCCACAAGATATGGAAAGCGTACGCTACACATATCGAATACAGGAGGTGATTTATGTGAATGATACGACAATGTATATTGTATGGGCTGTCGCTATCGTGGTATTCGGCGCAATCGAGGGCGTCACGTTTCAGCTCGTATCAATATGGTTTGTGTTCGGCTCAATTGCGGCTTTGATCAGCGCATTTTTAGGAGCACCGATTTATCTGCAAATCATATTATGGATTGCAGTATCGCTTGCCGCATTACTGCTCACAAGACCGATTGTACGAAAAAAGCTGAATACGAAAATTCAGCCTACCAATCTTGACCGATGTATCGGAGAGCAAGCGCTTGTAATTGAGGATATCGATAATTCAATGTCATCAGGTCAGGTTAAGGTTGACGGAAAAATTTGGATGGCAAGAAGTGAAAACGGAGATTATATTTCAAAGGACTCTGTCGTAACGGTAGAAAAAATTGAGGGCGCAAAGCTCATAGTTTCAAACAAATAACACATAATAATTCAAAGGAGAAAATTTATGAAATTAGCTATTGTACTTTTCATTTTGGTAGTTGCAATTCTTGCACTTGTGCTTGCAAACATCAGAGTAGTACCGCAGTCAAAAGCCTTCGTTATTGAGCGTTTGGGAACATATTATGCAACATGGCAGACAGGACTGCACGTAAAGGTTCCGTTCATTGACCGTATTGCAAAGATTGTTTCGCTCAAGGAACAGGTTGTTGACTTCAAGCCGCAGCCGGTTATTACAAAGGATAACGTAACTATGCAGATAGATACCGTTGTGTTCTATCAAATTACAGACCCGAAGCTTTATTGCTACGGTGTTGAAAGCCCGATTTCGGCTATTGAAAACCTTTCGGCAACAACGCTTCGTAACATCATCGGTGAGCTTGAGCTTGACTCAACTCTTACATCTCGTGATACCATTAATGCAAAAATCAGAGTTATCCTCGATGAAGCAACTGACCCGTGGGGCATTAAGGTAAACAGAGTAGAGCTTAAAAACATTATTCCGCCTCGTGAAATTCAGGACGCAATGGAAAAGCAAATGAAGGCAGAGCGTGAAAGACGTGAGGCAATCCTTAAAGCAGAGGGTGAAAAGCAATCCCGTATCCTCGTTGCAGAAGGTCATAAGGAATCAAAAATTCTTGAAGCCGAGGCTGAAAAGCAATCCGCTATTCTTCGTGCCGAAGCCGTTAAGGAAGCAAAAATCCGTGAGGCAGAGGGTGAAGCAGAGGCTATCGCAAAGGTACAGCAAGCAACTGCAGACGCTATTAAGATGCTCAATGATGCAAACGCAAACGAATCCGTGCTTAAATTAAAGGCTATGGAAGCATTTGCAAAGGCAGCAGACGGTCAGGCAACAAAGATTATTATCCCGTCGGAAATTCAGGGAGTTGCAGGACTTGTTGAGGGCATAACACAGTCTGTAAAATAATATACCAAAATCAGATATACAAAAGGGAGAGAGCGAAAGCCCTCTCCTAATTGTTGTTAGAAAGGTTATTAAATATTATGAAAATAAAAATATCCGACCATTTCACAATGGGAAGATTGTTTAGGTTTACTATACCGTCGATTGTAATGATGATTTTTACATCTATTTATAATGTTGTTGACGGCTTTTTTGTATCAAATTTTACCGGCAAGCTGCAGTTCGCCTGCGTAAACCTTGTTATGCCGTTTTTGATGCTGCTGAGCGTTATCGGCTTTATGGTCGGTACAGGCGGCAATGCGATAGTGTCTAAATATCTCGGCGAGAACAACGGCAAAAAGGCTAATGAGGTCTTTTCGATGCTTGTAGTATTTACAACGCTGACAGGCATTTTGTTCTTCGTTTTGGGCGAGGTGTTTATGCCGAATATCGTGCGGCTTTTGGGTGCAACGGACGATATGATGTATTATTGCGTTTTGTACGGTAGAATAATTTGTATATCGCTAACACCCTTTATGCTTCAAATTATGTTTCAAAGCTTTCTTGCAACCGCAGGCAAGCCGCAAATAGGACTCAGGATTACAATTATTGCAGGTGTAACTAATATTATTCTCGACCTGCTTTTCGTCGGACTGTTCAAATGGGGAATAGTCGGCGCAGCGGCGGCAACAGTCACGGGTGAGTACCTCGGCGGCGTTGTTCCGCTTGTGTATTTTTTGAGGAAAAACAGCAGCTCATTAAGGCTTGTAAAATTCAAATTTGATTTTTCGGCACTTGTAAAGACTTGCACAAACGGTATGTCGGAGCTTATGACGAATGTTTCGACCTCGCTTGTGAATATGCTTTATAACGCACAACTGCTTCACTTCTACGGTGAAAACGGCGTTGCGGCTTACGGCACGATTATGTATGTAAACTTCGTGTTTGTCGCCGCATTTATAGGCTATTCGATAGGCACGGCTCCGATTATCGGATATAATTACGGTGCAAAAAACGACAGCGAGCTTCAAAATATTTTCAAAAAGAGTGTTGGTATACTGTTCTGCTTTTCGGCGTCTATCACTCTTGCCTCCGTGCTTTTGGCAAGGGGAGTAGCAGGAATTTATGTCGGCTATGATAAAGCTCTTTTTGATCTTACCGTTATGGCGTTTAGGCTATTTGCTTTGTCATATATGATAAGCGGCTATAATATTTTTGCTTCCGCTTTCTTCACTGCCTTGAATAACGGCGTCGTCAGTGCAATTATCTCCTTTGCGAGAACTCTGCTTTTCCAAATTGTGTGCATCTTCGTACTACCCGCAATGTTCGGCAAGGAGGCAATTTGGCTTTCAGTCGGCACCGCCGAGCTTTTTTCCCTCGTCGTCACCCTTTTCTTCATCATAACCCAAAACAAAAAATACCACTATATCAAAACAAAAAACCATTAGTCAGAGAAAATAAGAAAGAAAAGCTCTCTTTGATTTGCTATCAAAGGGAGTTTTTTTGGTATGAATACTATTGCTTTTTGAATATTATGAATTTTGAAAAAATGTAGTTGAGTATAACGACTACAACGGCAAGTATTACCTTTGCTATCAGTTCTCCTGTGATGGTAAAGGTGAATAGGTTGAAGTTCAAATCTTTGAATTTCATCAAGTCAACGAGAATTAAAAGTCCTGCTTCCTCAACCACGAGGCTGAAAAGTCGGGCGAGGAAAAATTCACCTACTTCTAATAATATGCCCTTTACCGTTGTTACTTTTGATTCAAAAACCCAAATTCGATTTGTCACATATGCAAATGCAACCGCTACAATCCACGCAATGACATTTGATAAAAGATAAAAATTCTTGCCCAAAAGCCTGTTAAAAAGCCAGAATACTGCAAAGTTGACAACTGTTGTCAGCACGCCGAAGATTATATAATTTATGATTTCCTTTTTATTTTTCATTCTTGTTTTTATCTTTCGTCAAATGCTTTTTGAGAATATAAATCGGTCTGTTTTTAACCTGAATATAAACCTTTGCCATATATTCGCCGAGCAGTCCGAGACAGAATAACTGCATACCGCCCAAAAACAGAATTAAAACAACTATTGTTGCATAGCCCGGTGTAGGAATGCCGAAAGCAAGCTTTTCTATTATTACGGCTATGATGTATAATACCGAGAGCAAAGCCGATATCAGTCCTGAATACGTCGCAATACGAAGCGGAAGCGTTGAATACGACAACATTCCGTCGATTGCGTACGACATCAGCTTTTTGAAGCCCCATTTTGTCTTGCCCGACAAACGCTCGTCAACTGTGTAGGGCATATATTCCGTGTTGAATCCGATAAAGCCGAAAATACCCTTTGAGAAGCGGTGATATTCTCCGATTTCCTTAATCGCCTCAACCATTTTTCTGTTCATCAGCCTGAAATCCGATGCACCGTTTACATATTCAACATCGGAAATTTTGTTGATGATTTTGTAAAAAGCCGACTTAAAAAAGCACATCATCCTGCCTTCGTTTCGCTTTTCCTGATAAGCGGCAACGCAGTCGATATTCGGATTAAGCTCAATTCTTTCAAGCATTTCGATAACGGTTTTCGGACTTTGCTGTAAATCGGCGTCGATAATGCAGGTGTAGTCGCCGCTTGCGTTGTTAAGTCCCGCAAAAATAGCCGCTTCCTTGCCGAAGTTTCTGCTGAAAGAAAGAACCTGGATGTTGCTTTCGGGATTTTGATTATAAAGATTTTCAAGAATATTGAGCGTATTGTCGCTGCTTCCGTCGTCAACAAAAATCAGCTCGTAATCGAATGATTTTTTGCCAAATTCATTAACGCATTGCGTATATAACTGTTCAACATTTCCCTGTTCGTTATAGCAGGGAATAACAAGCGAAAGCTTCATAGCGTCACCTTTTTTAGAATATAATTTCAATATGTGCATTATATCATAAATGTATACTAAAATCAAATCGGCAAATGTAAAATATTTGACGGCAGTATAATTCGGGTATATAATATCTGCAGAGGTGATAAAAATGGATATTAAGTTAGGAAGATACCGTCATTTCAAGGGCAACGAATATGAGGTAATCGCAATAGCAAGGCATAGCGAAACCTGTGAGGATATGGTTGTATATAAAGCCCTTTACGGCGACGGCGGAATGTGGGTACGTCCTGCAAATATGTGGAATGAAGAGGTTGAACGTGACGGTAAGGTGTTCAAACGCTTTACTTATATCGGCGACTGAGTTCGACATCTTCTTGTTTTTTTCGCTTTATAGTTTACAGCGTGTTAATACTTTTCAATAATTTTTTAATACTTTGTTTGTATCTTATTATTATTTGTCTGCTAAAATCATATTATAAGATAGCAATATAAAAGGGTGATTTTATGGTTGAGTATATCAGCGGTGTAAACGGAACGGGTAAGACGAGAACTCTTGCACAGGCGGCGATAATTACAGCTCAAAACAGTAATGGAAACGTAATTTTTGTAGACGATACGGATAAGCTCAAATATGAACTGCCGTCGAATATAAGGCTGATTAATACCGAGGATTATATGATAAACAGCTCTGTTTGTCTTTGCGGTTTTTTGCTCGGACTGTGCGCAAGCGACTTCGACTTAACGGACGTTTTCGTTGACTCAACAACCGATATTATCGAGGAAAGCAAGACAAATGTTGACGATTTTATGGAAATAATAAACAGAGTAAGCGAAGCTACCGGCGTGAATTTCCATTTCGCCGTGAATGATAAGCACGAGGA